>JAFREV010000163.1 GCA_017434685.1 Mogibacterium sp. | reverse complement strand
TATCCGAGATGAACTCGTCCGTGTTGTCCGTGAAGTAGAGAATCTCTATGCCCTTATCCTTGAGAAGCTCTGTCTGAGGCATCTTGTCCACGGCTTCGAGGCTGTCCCCGGATGCGTAGAAGATGTATTCCTGATCCTCCTGCATGCGGTCCACATACTCGGCCAATGTGACGAGTTTCTTTTCCGTCGATGAGTAGAACATCAGGAAGTCCTGAAGTTGTTCTTTGTATTTGCCGTAGTCGTCCAGCGCGCAGAGTTTTAGCTGGCGTCCGAAGCCCTTGTAGAACTTCTCGTAGACCTCTCTCTTCTTGTCCCTCAGCTCCTCGAGTTTGGATTTGATCTTCTTTTCGAGATTCTGGGATATGAGCCTGAGCTGTCTGTCGTGCTGCAGCATCTCTCGCGAGATATTGAGCGAGAGATCCGGAGAATCAACGACACCTTTTACGAAGTTGAAATACTCCGGTAACAGCTCCTTGCATTTCTCCATGATGAGCACGCCGGAGCTGTATAGCTGCAGCCCGCCACTGAACTCATCTGAATAATATTTGTTCGGAATCTGCTCCGGTATGAACATCAGAGCGTCATAGCTGACCATGCCCTCCACGGAAACCGTGATAATCTCGAGCGGAGGAAGGTCGTCCTGGAATGTTGATTTGTAGAATTCCTCGTACTCCTCCTTGGTAACTTCGGCTTTCTTTCTCTGCCAAAGCGGCACCATGGAGTTGAAGACTTCGTATTCGAAGACTTCCTCGAACTCAGGATTTTCAGGGTCCGACCCCTCTTTGATCTTAGGCTGAGGCATCAGCATCTTGATTGGGAAACGGATGTAGTCCGAGTACTTCTTGACGAGTTTGTATATCGGATACTCCCTCATGAACTGACTGTACTCGTCCTCTTCATCTCCGTCCTGTCTGATGTGCATGATGACATCCGTGCCCTGAGTATCTCTTTCGGCCTCTTCAATCGAATAGCCTCCGGCACCTTCGGACACCCATCTATGCGCCTTGTCTTCGCCGTACTTTCTGCTGACGACTTCGACTTTATCCGAAACCATGAACGCGGAGTAGAAACCGACACCAAACTGACCGATGATATCGATATCTCCGGTGTTGTCCACCGCGCTGCCCTTGGCTTTCTTGGCGTCTTTCTCGAGCTGCTCGCTGAATTTCTTGCTGCCGGAGAAAGCAATTGTGCCAAGGTTCTTCTCAAGTTCTGCCTCACTCATGCCGATTCCGTTATCGCTGACTGTGAGTGTGCGATTCTCTTTATCCAAAGTGAGGATAATTTCAAAATCGCTCCTGCTCATACCCACTGACTTATCTGTCAGCGCCAGGTAGCACATCTTGTCGATGGCATCAGACGCATTGGAGATGATCTCCCTGAGGAAGATCTCCTTATTGGTATAAATTGAATTGATCATCAGGTCCAGCAAACGCTGGGATTCGGCCTTAAATTTCTTTTTCATCTAGTGATAACTTCTTTCTGCTATAAATAAATTGATAATATTTGCTATGCGCAGAAACGCCGAGGCTGACATTCCGCAGATAGTTCAGAAACACACCGTAGCAGTGAGCTGACGCCGAAACGAAATCCGGGAACTGGAGCGATCGAGCTGTGCCGAGAGCGGAATTCCCGGTCGAGCATGGAAGCTCGCTGAAACGGATTGTGTTTCGGACTTTCGAGGACGTCGGGCGAGGCGGTTACTGCGCAAAGCCTCCGGTCACATGTATTCGTCGTCAATCTGTCCGTATGGGACGCTGTGCGGATCGCGGCGTTCCATTCTGTCGAAATGGTTCTTCATAAACGGCTCTACAAAGTAGTAGAGGAGTTTGCCGTCCAGGTCATAGTAGAACACTGCGAACAGTCCGCCGTATATAAGTGCCGGAATACCGATAAGCCTTCCGAGGACTCTGCGGCGTCTTCTGGCTTTTCTTTCTTTTCTTCTCTTTCTCATTTTCAATCTCCCTTTATCGCACCGCCGACAGTAGCATTTTTTCTACCAGCTGTCGCTGTCATCAAAGTCGAGCAGCGTCGGATCGAGCGGTTCTTCTCCCATTACGGTAAACATGTAGTCGTTGATGATCTGTCTGATCTCCGACCTCGGAACCGTTCTCTTGTCAGGCAGTGCATGCGGTACCCAGAATGCGTTTATGCCGCGCGCTCTGAACTCGTCTTCGAAGAGTCCGACGACGCCCTGCATGCCCTTGCACTGCAGCTGGTCGTACATTGCGACCATATCGCAGTTGAATCTTTCCATATTCTCCCAGAGCATGAATATGTGGTGAAGTCCGCCGACGGCGTTTCTTCTCATCGGTGCCATCTCATGATACTTGGCCATATCCATAAGGGTGTTTTCGTAGGAGTCCGTTCTGATCTCCATGTCGAACATCAGGGAATCCATGTTGATTACTACGTTCAGGCCCCAGCAGTTGTACGCCCATGTACACCAGTTGGAATAGTAAAGCGGTGCGCAGGACCAAGCGATTACTCTGTGACGTGTCTTAGGGAATGTTTCGATTCTCTCTTCAACGCACTTCTCCATAATCTTTCTGACCTTGGCGTCAACCTGATGCCAAATCCAGCGTTCGCCGTACTGCGACTGGAAGATTCTGTATAGAGCCTGTGCAACTCCGTTGACTGGGTAGTATGGTGTGTTTGCGTCCACATCCCATTTCTCCCACTCGAATCTCATAAGTTCATTCTGAGCCTCGAGGTTCTTGACGAGTTCATCCCAGTGGAATTCAACTCCGAGTTTCTCCTCCGTGAATCTCCATGCTCCTTCCATCTCTTTGGCGCAGTTTTCGAGAACAGTATCATCATCGAACTGCATAGGCTGCGGCATGGCAAAGAGAGGTTTTTGCGCAAGCCAGTCTGTGATGATGGATGTCGCTACGGAGCCGTCGCAGGCTTCGTTTGTCGTTATATACGCAGGATAGAAATCCGGCATGTCGTCTTCGACATAGAGTCCGGACTCCGCCTGGCACATCGGACAAGGGTCGCCCGGAAGTCCGAGTGACTGGATCGAGTCGATGTAGTTGAGCACCGTGTGGTTGTTGCAGTGGCAGGTTACGAAGTACGGAATCATCTGCAGAGGGATGTTCTCCATCTGATCTTTGTACGGATAGAAAATTCCACCCCAGACCGTTTCGTCGTGGGCCATGGTCTTGGCTCTCAGTTCAGGGTCTCCTCCGATGTTGGCGTCTCTCATGAACATACCGACGATCTGTGAGAGCGATGCGCTTACGAGAGCTCTGTAGTGCCAAGCCGAAGCTTTAAGGGCTTCTCCTCTGAGACCTTCGAGCCCCCTGTCGAACCAGTGAAGTACGGTCAGATATGTCTGACCCATCCATCTGTAGCGCCATGTTCCCTTGAGGAACTGCAGCAGCACTTTAGGATTGCCGTTTGAATATCTGAACAGGTCCATTACGATATTTCCGTAGTTGTACAGCCAGATATTGTTGAAGTAGTACATCGTGTCTTTGATGCCCCTCCACTCTCTGTGCTTGTACAGACCTGTTCCCGGTATGTAAAGGTCTCCGAGGCGTCTTTCTTCATGAGGTTTGCCGTGGATGAAATCCCTGGCAAGTTTCTTGATGTCTAAGTTTTTGAAATCAGGTTTTTTCATCTTACACGCCCTCCTGTAACTTCTTGAGTTCTACGCTCTCCACGAATGCCTGGAACCTGGTCCTGAGCTGTCCGGACGCGGTGTTGATGTACTCTTTTTCGATGGAGCAAACAGGGAATCCGTAGTCCCTCGGCAGCACGATTGAGTCGATCATCCTCTCGTAACTCCAGTATTCGCAGAATTTGTTGGAGGCTACGATGATGCCGTCGGCTTTGTATTCCTTGGCGTAGTCGGCGATAACTTTCTTGCGGTTTCTCATTTCTCTCTGCTCCATGAACCTCGCGCACTGGCTTGTCAGGAGATAGTGTTTGGCAACCGCTCTCAGAGGAGAGTCTCCCGGCTCCACGTTGATGTGGCCTCTTGCCTCGAGCGAACCGTAGCAGAATCTGTCCGCAACAACGAGGGCCCCGCAGCCTTCGATCAGTTTTATGAAATCCGGGTCGTCGTTCTCGGAACCGGCGAGCAGAACCTTAATCTTGTAGTTCGGCTTGTCGTCAGGCTCTCTGGTCTTGAGCTCTTCAAGCGTCTCTCTGAGTTTGTCGATAATGAGATATTTCGGGCAAACCATGGAAACCAGAGTTATTACGTGGAACTCGTAGCCCGTAATCGTAGGGTTGTCGAGTTTACGGAAGTTGCCGATCTCCGTGATGATGTCGTTCACCTCGTTGTTGATCTCTATCGACTTCATTATTGCTTCATCAGAAACATCCACGCCAAACTCCCTCTCAAGGAAGTCCAGAACGTGGAGCTTCAGTTGTTTCTCATAGTGGTCGATGCTGTTTTCGTTTTTCTTGAACGGAACATCCGTGAATTCCGTCTTGAATGTGGCATTGTTGATAACGTCATCCATGTAGCCGAGATGCTCTTGGAATCTGCAGGTGACCGTGCAGGTCTCCGTTGCAAGCTGGGCGTCGATGAAATTGTAGCCGCCCTCCAGAGCTCTCTCGAGCAGGGATCTGCCGTAGTGGCATGTTCTTCCGGACATGTAGTATGTGGCCATATCCGGTGATGTGCACTTAGGCGCTCTCAGTCTGACTGCGAAACAGCCCGGCAAATCAAGAAGGACCTCGGGCATGAAGTAACAAGTATAGCCCAAGCAAAGATTGCCGTCATCTTTGCCTTTTCGAACGAGCTCGTTGTTAGCTTCCTGCAACAGGTCCTCGAAATAGATCAGATGCTTTAAGTCGCGCATTATGTCACCTTACCTCTCCCTCTTTGAGCAACATCTTACGTGAAATTTCTCTCGGGAGCAGTTACCTCTGCGGTATGTCAGCCTCTATTATTTATCTCTGAAATTATCGCAGGGTACAGCGCCCCAAGCGTTTTAATGTTATTTTAATTTTAAGGGCTCCAGGAGGCTCTGTCAATGTAATTTGAACGCGAAAACCGTTTTTTGCAAATTAGTTTCTGTATTTTTTTGATACAAGAATTACAGTATTTTCTCTTCCCCTATATGGGGTTATTTTCGTGGCGATTATCACTACTTATTGTAATTGTGATAGAATGATTTTCGACAAGAGAAAAGCAGCATTTTACTACTGCCTTAAAAATAAATCTTTGATTCGCCGATGCAATTACAGTCACAAGGAGTAACAAAATGAGCGAAACACATACACACGAACATTGCGGTCATTGTCACGAGCATACACACGCTGACGGAACAACCCACAGCCACTCTCACGCAGCGGCATCTTCGCCGGAAGAGGCCCTTGCACTTTTGAAATATATGCTTGATCACAACAGGCACCACGCCGAGGAACTTCACGACCTCGCTCATAGTTTCGACGAAGTCTCAGCGGATCTCCTGCACGAAGCAGTAGATAAACTCGGCGAGAGCAACGACCTGCTCGAACAGGCTCTGTCTCTGATTACTAATAAGTAGCAGAATTCAATAAACGCTAAAAGAGGACTTTGCATATGCATTGTCCTCTTTTTTCATAGTTATTCCCAAGATACTTTTACTTCTCCTCGACCGAGAGTCTGAGCGTGTTTATCAAATCCGCAAGATTGACGTTTTTATCTTCGCATTTTACTTTGCCGGAATAGACGCACGCAGATCTCCAATCGCCTTTTTCAAAGAGCTCCCATTTGAGTCTCCAGATCAGGCCTTCTTCGAAATCATTGACTCTGATATCGTTCATTCCCTGGGCTGCCATAACAAAGATGTCATCGCCCCATCTTGAAGAGAATGCATCATACAGATATGCCACATCCGATATGATTTTGGCAGCTTTTACGATGATGGTCTCCTCGTCTATATCTTTCTGTTCAATCTCTTTGTTATCCGTTTTAATCTCAATCATGATGAGCCAGAGCGGCAAATCTTCGCTCGATTTGCGAATAGCTTCTCCGATGAAGCGCGTTGCCTCGCGTCTGTTGTTCATCTCGGTCAGATAGTCTGTGGTAATCTGTCCTTCCTGCAGACTGGAAAACAGTCCCACGAGCGAGAGTGTGATCATCATAGGCATGATAGGTGTCATCGACAGAACAGCATCCAGAATTCCTCCGGCAGTGCAGATTGCGATGAATATGATGTGTCTCACGCTTTTCCAGCGCATCATTGTGTCTTTATTTCTGAGCAGTACTGTCAGCGCGCCTATAATAATTGAGATTCCGTAGAGGTTGTCCACCATTCCGGTAAGTGCTGCGAGCGGGCCCTGAACCAAACTTCCGTCCTCTGCGATGCTGAATACAAGACCGTTCTTAATTGATATAAGGTAGCACGCTACCATAATGATGCAAGGAAGCATCGTGACAATGTTCATCCCCGGATTTGCAATCCATTTTATCTTCAGTCTCCTAAAGGCAAAATGAAGCCAGAAATAAACTTCGAACGGTATGAACAAGGTGGATAAAATCTTGCAAAGCGAGGCATATTCCAATGGCATAGCGACCATGCCACTGGTTCCGAGAACCCAAAGGATTTCGAACAAGAGGAAGAGCCAGAACATTATAATCATTCTTTTGAAAAGGCTCACCTCTATGCGTGCTCCGAGATAGTCGGATACTTTAGTGTAGATTATTGCTGCCTGTGCAGCACAATAAAGCTCCACCACCAAATAGAGAAGTGCGTATCTGAAGTCCATAAAATGCTCCTTTAATAGTTATAGTGTTTATCGCTATAGCTTGTTTTGAGCAGTTTAGATTTCCTCGTTTTTAAGAAGCTCCGTAAACTTGCTCATGGTGCCCGGGATATCAATCTGCTGTGGGCAAACCGCTGCGCAGGCTCCGCATCCTATACAGTCGGATGGCTTTTTTCCTTCCTCGATGGCCTCTACGCCCATTACTCCGAGGAATCCGCCGTCGCTGTATACGTGCTCGTTATAGAGTTCAAGGATTCTCGGAATCTCCAACTCCTGCGGGCAATTCTCCATGCAGTATCTGCAGGCTGTGCAAGGCACTGTCCCCTTGTGTGCCTCGATGTCATAATGTGCTGCTGTGATGAGCGCTCCGAGCTCCTCGTCCTCCAGCACTTTCTTTTCGTCAAAGAATTCGATGTTTTCTTTGAGCTGTTTCATATCTGACATACCCGAGAGTATCATCGTCACTCCCGGAATCGACTCGAGGAACGAGAATGCCCAGTTAACAGGGGTGAAGTCCGGTCTTGTCTTGGCCAATATCTTCTCTGCTCCGAGGCAACCTTTGGCGAGTTTGCCTCCTCTGAGAGCTTCCATGACCCAGATAGGAATTCCCCTTGCATTTAATTCCTCAATCTTGGCTTTGGCATTCTGGAATTCGTAGTCGAGATAGTTCAGCTGAATCTGGCAGAACTCTACGATGTCTCCGTGCTTTTCGAGAAATCTCATCATTGTCTCGAATGTGCCGTGGCAGCTGAATCCGAGATGTTTGATCCTGCCGTTTTTCTTTTGCTCGAGCAGGTACTCCCTAAGACCTTTATCATCATTTACATATGCATCGATGTTCGACTCGCAAACATTGTGGAAGAGGTAGAAATCGAAGTAATCCACCTTGCAATTGGAGAGCTGCTTCTCAAAGACTTCTTCATGCTTGCCGAATTTCGAAAGGTCGTAGCCCGGAAACTTCGTAGCGATATAGAAATCGTCATGATTGTATTTAGACAGGGCCTCTCCGATTACGCTCTCGCTCTTTCCGTAGTGATAGCCCCAGGCGGTGTCGTAGTAGTTAATGCCGTTTTCCATGGCATAGTCCACCATCTCCTGAACTGCAGCCTGATCCGGATTAGCCTCTTCATTGTTGATGCACGGAAGCCTCATGCAGCCGAGGCCGAGTGCCGAAAGTTTCAAATCCTGATAATCGTTGTAATACATTAATTCCCTCTCTTTTCCCTCTGTTATTCTTTAACAATTATGTAATTCTCAGTCAGGTCAATCCGATCCAAATGTCCGTCGAAAGCGGTGCGGACGCCCATTATGTCCGTAAAGAAAATCTGACCGTCCTGAATTTTAATGTCTGCGACATTCCTGGCCAGGAGGTTTGCGTCGTCCAATTTATCCTTGTAAACATTAGAAAGGCACATGGCATCCTCCTTATATTCTCTCGGCGGTAACCACTCTGTCGTGCCCCGCGAGGTCCTTGAATACTTCTATGTCTTTGTACATTCCCGATGCCGCGAGAAGTTCCGTAACGGATTTGCCCTGATCATGTCCTATCTCAAGTGCGAGAATACCGCCGGACTTAAGATGTGAACTCGCATCCCTTGCGATGACTCTGTAGTAATCGAGTCCGTCCTCTCCTCCGTCGAGGGCCTTGAGCGGCTCGTGTTTTCTGACCTCTACGGCAAGCTTATCAATCTCCGCTGTCGGAATATACGGCGGGTTGCATACGATGATATCGTATGTCGAAGTCTCCGCAAGTGTGTCAAACATATCTCCGACGAGGAAGATGCACCTCTTGTTAACCTTGTTGATTCCGGCATTGCCCATTGCTGTGTGAAGTGCCTCGTCAGACGAATCTGCCATGGTCACTTTAGCTCCCGGAACTTTGTTTGCAATGCTCACTCCGATGGCTCCGCTGCCGGTACACATATCCAGCACTTCCGGATTCTCGTATCCTCTCTCTTTGATGATGCCGAGCACTTTCTCTACCAGGATCTCAGTATCGAATCTCGGAATCAGCACTGTCTTGTTTACTCTGAACGGAAGGCCCATAAACTCCTGAATTCCCACGATGTACTGAAGCGGCATTCCCTCAACTCTTGCAGAAATACGCTTTTCATATTCGTGGAAGTCTTCTTCTCTCATGAGTTCTTTGGAGCGCGTCAGCATCTCGCTGTCTGTAAGTCCGGTCGCATAAGACATGATTATCTGTGCCTCTCTGTGACCGTTCTCAATCATACCGAGCGCTGCCTGTCCCCATTTGAGAGCATTCTCATAAGTCTTGATATCGGCTGTGTATCTTCTGGCCAGGGTTCTTTCCTTGGCTTCGTGTGCCTCTTTATCCGTAATAATCTCGACTATTGTTCTTCTGTCGTCGCTCTCCGTGGCAACAAGCGTGTATCCGTCTGCATCGAGATTGTCGAGGAACTTGATTGCCTCGTTGATCTCATCCTCTCCTGCCGGCGGTGCCATCTGTCCGGATGAGCTGATTTCGCTGTTGTATTCTGAGTTGGCTTTAACGCCTTCCTCCCACTCGCTTACTTCCTTCTGAGCTCTGGCTTCTTCCTTCATGCTCCTGACAATGTTGCCGTCCTTATCCACAAAGCCTTCGACTTCTATGGTTTCAGGGTCGACCAGCACGGATTTAAGTGCGAGTATGGCAACCTCAAGCTGATCCATTGTAGGCTCGGCAGTCGTGAGTTTCTGAAGCATAAGTCCCGGCCACGAAAGAACTTTTACCAAAGTTCCGTCCGAGCGGCCTGCCCATTTGAGAAGCTCGTAGCTGATGCCTGCGATTACCGGTATCAGAAGAAGTCTGGATACGATTCTCCACAGCAGATTCGGCCATCCCAGGAAGCTGAACAAAAGTATGCTGACTATTAAAACGAACATGAGGAAACTCGTTCCGCATCTCGGATGCAGGGTGTAATACTTCGCTGCATTCTCAGGCGTCAAATCCTCTTTGTTCTCATAGCAATGTATGGTTTTGTGCTCTGCCCCGTGGTATCTGAAGAGTTTCCTGATGTCCTCCATATTCCGTATCGCGAGGACATAGGCTATAAACAGCACTATTCTCAGAAGTCCTTCGATGAGGTTCAGGATAAGTGCATTGTCTGTCAGTTTGCCCATATAGTTGACCACCCAGGTAGGCAGCACGACGAAGAACGCGATCGAGATGACAACGGCCACCACCAGGGCGAGCCCCATCAGTATGTTCCATGCCGCCTTGGCTCCGAACTTCTTGTTGATCCACGCTTCGAATTTACCCTCTTCGTACTCCTCCGGAGCATATTCTTCGAGTATATTGGCGGACTCCATCAGTGTGCCCATGCCGTCGGTGAGTGAGCGCGCAAAAGCGACCACTCCTCTGACCAGCGGAACCTTCATTGCTTTTGGCTCCGGTTTCAGCATCTTAGTCTTGAGATAGAATTCTCCGCTCGGAAGGCGCATGGCAACTGCCGTGCGATCCGTTCCGCGCATCATCACGCCTTCCATTATTGCCTGTCCGCCGATTTTCGTAGGGCAAGCGTCCTTTATAAAGATTTTGTTGTA
>JAFREV010000015.1 GCA_017434685.1 Mogibacterium sp. | reverse complement strand
CGGAGACGGCACGCTTCCGATCTACATCGACAGCGATATGCAGGAGATTTATCAGATAAACGCAAGCGGCGCGAGAGTGAGCGCATCAGATCTCGTCAGCTTCGTGCCGAACGCATTCCCGAAGATAGCACCGGGCACAAACGACATCGCGGCGAGCCGTGGCGACATTGAAATCTATCCGAGGTGGTGGATCCTATGATACCAATCCTTTTTGAATCAGGGACAACAGAATTCAATACCAACGGCATCGGAAGGCTCGCGCAGATTATCCGCTGCATAGCGGTAGAAGAAAGGAACGGGGTCTATGAAATCGAGTTCGACTATCCAATCACAGGCGAGCTCTTCCCGGAGCTGCAGGTGGGTCGAATCGTAGTATGCACCCACGATGAAAAAGGAGATGAGCAGCCGTTCATCATCTATAGGAGAAGCATACCGGATCTCCGTGGAGTGGTCACATTCAATGCCCATCACATCAGCTATATGCTGAACGACATCGTAGTGAAACCATTCACAGCATCAAGCTGCATCCAGGCGCTGCAGGGCATAAAGACAAACTCGGCGAATGCAAATCCGTTCAACTTCTGGACCGACAAAAGCACGACCACAAGCTTCAAGAACGACGTCCCGAGAAATGCCAGGAATATGCTCGGCGGAGAAGAGAACTCAATCCTCGACGTCTTCGGCGGCGGAGAGTATGTATTCGACAAGTTCGATGTCAGGCTCTACCAGAACAGAGGAACAGACTCAGGCGTAGAAATCTACTACGGAAAAAACCTGATAAATCTGAATCAGGACATAGACAACTCAGACACATACAACGCCATCGTGCCGTACTGGGCAGACACAGAAGGAAACGTCTCGATGCTTCCGGAAATAATCATCTCATACGCTGAGAGCGGCGAGAGAGTAGATGCGGCACCTATGGACCTGTCGGATGCATTCGAGACAGCACCAACAGCAGCACAGCTTAGATCCGCAGCACGAAGCAGATACGAGAGCGGCGACTCATGGCTGCCGACGGAGAATCTCACCGTGGACTTCGTCCAGCTCTGGCAGACGGAGGAGTACAAGAACTTCGCACCGCTGCAAAGAGTAGGGCTATGCGACACGGTATCTGTTTTCTATGTTGATGCAGGCATCGAAAACGTGAAGCAGAAGGTCGTCAGGGTCGTCTATAACGTCCTGCTTGACAGATACGACTCTATGGAGCTCGGAGAGCTGCAGACATCACTCGGGCAGGCTATAAGGCAGAACATCCTGGAGACCGTGCCGACCACATCAATGATGGAAGAAGCCATCCAGTACGCCACGGAGATGATAAGAGGCGGACTCGGCGGCTATGTGGTAATGACACCGGGCGAACATGGTTATCCGCAGGAGATACTGATCATGGATACTCCTGATGTGAATACGGCAGTAAACGTGTGGCGCTTCAATCGCGGAGGACTCGGGCACAGCTCGTCAGGCTACGAGGGTCCTTATTCTGACATAGCATTGACAGCGGACGGGCGTATCAACGCCTCCATGATAACCACAGGCATCCTGAACGCGAACCTCATACGGGCAGGAGTGCTCCAGGACGTCAACGGGAACGTGACATGGAACCTCGCTACAGGCGTGCTGAACATGACGAAGGGATCCATCAACCTGGGCAATGGAAATTTTTATGTCAATGACAGCGGAAATCTGACCGCAAAGACAGGTAAGATTGGACCATTTTCACTTAACGCTGATGGTCTTCAATACTTAACAAGCTATGACTATACAGGAATATCAGAGGATGCACTCGTGACAAGTCACAGAGTAAACTGGGCAGACGATACATCGTCTGTTATGGGCGTCTCGCTGAGCGAAGGAGATCTCAACTTTATAGGAAAGATAGGAGGGACAAATCCGAAATCATATTCAAAAATATATTCGTTCCACTTGAGCCAAATGAATTCAGGTGGATCGGACTACTTCGTATTAAGAATAAACAGAGGTAGCAACACTTTAGTGCATATTGAATCCAGTCGAACAGTAGTAACTGTATGGGGAAGCATTTCTGTAAGCTCTGGAAACATTTATACAACTGGAAGCTGTGAAATAGACAAGAATTTGGAAGTCTACGGGACGAAATCCAGAGCCGTAAAAACCGACAACTACACAGAGAGACTCCTCTACTGTTACGAAACTCCGACACCACTCTTCGGGGACATCGGAGAAGCCGTGCTTGATGAAGAGGGACTCTGCTATGTAGACATCGACGACATCTTCACTGAGACCATAGCAGAGATGGCCGAATATCAGGTGTTCCTGCAGAAGGAAGGAGAGGGAGACTGCTGGATAGCGGAAAAAGGCCCTCGCTACTTCACCATCCAGGGAACTCCGAGGCTCAAAGTCGCATGGGAACTGAAAGCCAAACAGAAAGATTATAACAATATAAGACTTGAGCAATATAAAAATGGCCTCGAGGAATACGAACGAATTACAGATAACGATCTAAACTTATCAGAATTCATTGAAGAACAGGAGGAACTACTCTATGGCTACAATTAAGCAACTCGCATCATTTGCAGCACTGAACGTGAACGGCGGAAACCGCATCAGTTACACCTATGACGAAATCGACGCAGATACTGGCG
>JAFREV010000162.1 GCA_017434685.1 Mogibacterium sp. | reverse complement strand
ATCCGCCGGATGCTCCGCCGAGGGCATTTCCGAGTGTGCCGGTAATGATGTCCACTCTGCCCTCAACACCGTTGTACTCGGCCGTGCCGTGCCCCTTGGCTCCGACAAATCCCACGGCATGGCTGTCGTCTACCATTACGAGGGCCTCGTACTTATCTGCGAGATCGCATACGCCTTTGAGGTTGCAGATGATGCCGTCCATAGAGAAAACTCCGTCGGTTGCGATAAGTTTAACCTTAGCGCCTGCAGCATCAGCCTCTTTCAACTTAGCTTCAAGATCAGCCATGTCATTGTTTTTGTATCTGTATCTCTTTGCTTTGCAGAGTCTCACGCCGTCGATGATGGATGCGTGGTTGAGCTCATCTGAGATTACGGCATCCTCTTCTCCGAGCAGAGTCTCAAAAAGGCCGCCGTTTGCATCGAAGCAGGATGAATAGAGAATCGTGTCATCAGTTCCGAGGAACTCCGAGATCTTGCGCTCGAGTTTTTTGTGGATGTCCTGGGTTCCGCAGATGAATCTTACCGAAGCTACGCCGTAGCCTCTCTCATCATAGGTTTTCTTGGCCGCTTCGATCAGGCGCTTGTTATCTCCGAGTCCGAGATAGTTGTTTGCGCACATGCAGAGCATCTCGCGTCCGTCGTCGAGTTTAACATGCGAGCCCTGAGGCGATACAAGCGGAGCTTCTCCTTTGAAAAGCCCGGCGTCTTTTATATCATCTACAGTCTTCTTATATCCTGCAAGTATTTCTTTGCGATTCATATTATCCTCCCTACTGCTCATTAACATGCGACCAGTCCATTACGACTTTGCCCGACTGTCCAGACAGCATAGTCTCAAATCCTTCTTCGAAATCTCTCACGTCTATCCTGTGGGTTATGACGTTCTTTATATCCAGTCCGGCCTGAATCATCATGGTCATCTTTATCCAGGTGTTCCAGACCTTGCGTCCGTATATGCCCTTCATGGTAATGCCGTTGAATATGACCCTCTCAAGATCCACATTGGCGGAGCTGTCCTGAAGCCCGAGCAGAGCTATCTTTCCTCCGTTTACCATCCTGTGAATCATATCGTTGAGAGCGGTTTCACTTCCCGACATCTCAAGGCCTATATCAAAGCCCTCGGTCATTCCGAGTTCTTCCATAACTTCATCGAGCGTCTCGTTGCTCAGATTGACTGTTCTCGTCGCACCCATCTTCAGTGCAAGGTCGAGTCTGTAGTCATTGAAATCCGTCACAACTATATTCCTTGCGCCCGCGAAGTTTACTATCGCTGCTGCCATCGCTCCTATAGGGCCTGCGCCTGCAATCAGCACGTCCTCTCCCAGGCATTCAAACGAAAGTGCCGTATGAGTTGCGTTGCCGAAAGGATCGAATATGGCATAGAGTTCCTCTTCAATATTCGGATTGCAAGGCCATACATTCCGGGCAGGTATTACAAGATATTCGGCAAATGCGCCGGGTCTGTTTACGCCGACGCCCTTTGCGTTCTTGCAAAATTCCTTACGTCCTTCCTGGCAATTCCTGCATTTGCCGCAGGTGATGTGACCTTCTCCGGATACGAGATCCCCTATCTTATATCCGCGAACCGCAGAGCCTATCTCGCAAATCTCACCGACATACTCATGGCCTACGGTCATGCCTACAGGAATAGTTTCCTGCGCCCATTTATTCCACTCATATATATGTACGTCAGTGCCGCATATGGCGGTCTTGTGTATCTTTATTTTTACATCGTTCGGGCCGACCTCCGGGACGGGAACCTGCCTCATCCAAAGACCTTCCTCAGGCTTTTCTTTAATCAGCGCCCACATCTTGGCGGCATTTCCTCCGGCCATATTTGCACCTCCTTGTGATAATCTCAGTACATTTCAACTGATTTCAAGTATATATCATCGGAGGCGTAGTCGCCATATATTGCCAAAGAAAAAAGCCGCAATTTATTGCGGCTAGATAATCTATTCTTCTATATCAAATGGAGATTTGACAAGGCCGTCCATGTAGATCTTTCTTCTTAATGTCTCAATATTGACCTGAAGCTCCATGATGTCGTTCTCATAAAGTTCTTTGATCATGATATCAAACGCTTCCTCAGTTCTATCAAGCACTTCAGTCAGATTATCCTTTATCTCGTCCATCTGATTCTTAACAGCCTTATGTCGCTTCACCTCTTTATATCTGCTGACAACATCGGTTACCATCGGAAGATAGCTCTCAACAAAACGTCTTGCCTCATACTTAAGGTCGGGATTCTCTCTTGTTCTAATGAAAATCATTTCCGTAAGCTCAATAATATGGTTGATGCTATCTTTGTCTGTTTGTCTTGTAAGAACCTTACCGGACTCTTTTAGTTCTGCAATATAACAGTCTTTAGCGTTAACGGATTCACCACATCCGAAACAATAATTTGACTCGTTCCTAAGCACAGTCCCACAATGATTACATTTCATTTATTATTCTCCATTCTTCAGCTAACATATGAGTCATTTTCGAAAGTCATCATCCACGATCTGTATACTTCATCAAAGCCATAATCGCTAGGATATTCCCACATGTATGTTTTCCTTTGCGGGCTGTCATTACTGGATCTGGAATCTATGAGCTTTCCTTCTTTCCCAAGTATTCGAACAGCTTCTTCGTATGAGATTCCTTTTTCTATGGATTTTAGTTTATCTTCCCCGATATCTATCTTAACATCTCTTTCCATAAGTTTGTTCATTTCACCGCCATTTACGACATTAATCTCTTCAAATCTAAGAACAATATCGCTCATTCTGTCAAAATACACATAAGCAATCGGTGT
>JAFREV010000161.1 GCA_017434685.1 Mogibacterium sp. | reverse complement strand
ATGACGAGGGCGCGACCCTGATAGGAGAAGGCCCGGCCACCAAGGACCTCATCGAAATCACGAATAAGGATTTCCAGGTGGTCAGCGCGATATCCATAGCAATGGTTTTCGTGATCATATTATTCGTGCTCAAATCCGTCTCGCTTCCGTTCATACTTGTGGTGGCCATAGAGTTTGCCATCATAGTGAACCTCGGCATATCGGGCTTTACGGGACTTGAGCTGCCGTTCATAGTGCCGGTCTGCATCAGCACCATACAGCTCGGATCGACCGTGGACTACGCGATACTCCTTTCGACCAGATACAAGGAAGAGAGGATAGGCGGTAAAGACAGAAGAGAGGCGGTCGAGACGGCCACGAGCGCGTCGATACCGTCGATTATAGTCAGTGCGCTGGGATTTTTCACAGCCACGATAGGCGTATCGATCTATTCCAACATAGCGATAATAAGCACTTTCTGCACGCTTATGGCCAGAGGTGCGCTGATCAGTATGTTCACGGTAATACTGCTGCTTCCGTCGCTTCTGATGGCGTTGGATAAACTGATCTGCAAGACGACTATAGGGCTCAGGGACGCAAGATAACGGAGATGAAATGATGTATCGGTATATCGAGGAGGAAAGGAAATGAAACACAGAAACAGAAAGAAAACGGAGAAGTCCGTAAAGAGAAAGAGGACCGGAAGATACATGTCGATATGTCTTGCGGTTGCCATGCTCTCCGGCACGGCGCTGTGGGGACTGAACGTGATGGAATCGTTTGCCGAGAAGGAGCCCGAGACCAGAACGGAGACTCAGGAAGCGATTGAAAAAGAATATCCGAACCTGCTGGCATCCTCCGATTCGGAAGGAGAGATGTTCAAGGAAGAGACCACATATGTGGCCATGGACGCGGACGGAAACGTCACCAAAACATCCGTCGCAGAGTGGCTCAGAAACGGCAAATCCCAGGATAAGATAAATGATGTCTCAAGCCTCAAGGACATAGAGAATACCGCAAACGACAAATCGTTCACACAGGACGGAAACAAGCTCGTATGGGACGCAGGCGGCTCGGACATCAAGTACAAGGGAAATACGGACAAAGAGCTTCCCGTAAAGGTGAACGTCTCATACTATCTGGACGGTCAGAAGATGAGCGCATCCGAGATAGCGGGGCAGAAAGGCCATGTAGAGATAAGATTCAGCTACAAGGTCAATGACAGTGTCGAGTCCGGCGGATACACATTCAAGACGCCTTTTACCATGGCGAGCGGAGTGCTTCTGGATGATGAACACTTCACGGACATCGAAGTGGAAGGCGGTAAAGTGATAGACGACGGCAGCAAATGCGTTTGCCTCGGAATAGCTTTTCCTAACCTGAAGAGCAATCTCAACACAGATATATCCGCTCTCGACATACCGGAGAGCGTCAGCATTAAAGCGTATACGGATAAATTCGAAATCGACGGAACATATACAGTTGCTCTCAGCGGAATGTTCGCAGACATGGATCTCTCGGATACGGGATCTTTGCAGGATAAAGTGAGCGAGCTCAAAGGAGCCATGAATCAGCTCAGCAGCGCATCAAATCAGCTGGTAAGCGGAGCATCGGAACTTGCGGACGGAGCTGCCACGCTTGACAGCAAAGCAGGGGAGCTTAAGGCCGGTGCCGGAAGCCTCAGCAGCGGAAGTGCAGAGCTGAGCAGCGGAGCAAAGTCTCTTTCGGACGGATCGGTGCAGCTTGCGCAGGGAACCCAAAAGGCGCTTGCAGGAACAAAGAGCCTGAAGGACGGAACGGGAGCTCTTAAGAGCGGGAGTTCCGACCTTGCTGACGGAACTTCGCAGCTTAAGGAAGGAAGCGCGGCCCTTTCAACCGGAACCTCGCAGCTCAAGGATGGAAGCGCATCGCTTTCAGAGGGTACGGGTGCTCTAAAAGAAGGCAGCGCAAATCTCGCCGAGGGAAGCGGACAGCTGAAAGCCGGCACGGACGCATTGGCGGAAGGAGCTACAGCTCTTGAGGAAGGATACGGCCAGATTAAAGCCGGGATGACAAACCTGGATGCAGGACTTCAGTCGCTGAGCTCCAAAGGCTCAAACGGGAGCGCAATCGTAGGAGCAAGCGATGCATATCAGGCAGGGATGGAGAAATATGCAGCCGCAATGGATGCGATGATAAAGGCTGAGACGGACGAAGCAACCAAAGCCAAGCTCAAAGGACTCAGAGATCAGCTTCCGATGCCGAATGATTATACTGCAGCTGTAAAAGGATATGTAGGCGGCGTTGACAGCGCTTATGCGGGAGAGCAGCAGGTTTCGGGAGGACTCGATCAGCTCGGATCCAAGCTTCCGGCACTCAAAGAAGGAATTATCGGCGTGCAGACAGGAGCTGCCGACCTCGACAACGGAGCAAAGGCTCTTGCACAGGGAGCATCCGATGCCGATGGCGGAGCAAAGGCTCTTGCACAGGGAGCATCCGATGCTGATGACGGAGCGAAGGCTCTGGCCAAAGGAGCGTCCGATGCAAATGACGGAGCTGCAAAGCTCAAAGCCGGTGCAAAGGACCTCGATGACGGGGCTGCTGCACTGAAAAAGGGAGCATCGGATCTTAATTCAGGCGCTTCCAATCTTAAAGACGGAGCAGGCAAATTGCAGGCAGGCGCCGATAAACTAAGCAGCGGAGCCGGACAGCTTGCAGACGGAACAGCCGAGTTCAAAAAAGGAACCGCAAAACTCGCGGGCGGAGCAGAGACTCTCTATGACGGAATGTATGCATTCAACAGAGACGGCATACAGAAACTTGTATCAAGCCTCAGCGAGATGGATATAGATAATATGATCGCACGCCTCAATGCGCTTTCCGATGCATCCGCAAAGGCGGACTTCATCGGCGGTAAAGCAGACGACATGAAGGGAGAAAGCAAGATAATCTTCAAGTCCGGAGCAGTAAAAGCGCAGTAGAGATGCATCAAAACAAGTGACATCAACTCAGGTCCCTTCTGGAATCTGTGCTGATAAATCCTAAAGGCCGCATTCGTGCGGCCTTCTCCTCTTTTTGAGATAGTGTAAAGAAATTGTGGAGTTTTTGAAGAAGTAAGTGCACGCGCTTTTACACCCCACCCAGGACGGGCCCGCTCAGGAGCGGAAAAAAGAATAAAAAAATAGAGAATGACTCCTTCCGCCAGGACAAGAGTACCAGAAAAGAAATGGGTCTAGTCCTCAAGGAGAAGGACCGCCCTCGATATCGGTAAACACTCCTCGCATCTTATGGCCTATATGGCTTTCGTCAATGCCAAGAACCCTTGGCGCAACAAGCTTTCGCTTCTTATCGAGTTCTTCGCAAGGAACGTGGAAGTTGACCACAGCTGTGAAATACGTGAGAAAAGACGCAAAAACAAGAAAATTCGAGTCAGGCATTCATGGAAAACAACACACTGTTGATTTCAGACTTAACTGCACTTGACAGAAAGGAGGGAGAAATGTGGTTTTCATTGCTGATTATGATATGCTTTTTTACATTTGTTTGACAAAAGTGGTTCCAAATCCACCTTTTAATTGATTTGGGGGTACTTGGACGCTCATTTTGCAATAAGGAGCACCCCCGTATTCACCATTAAGATGATTTGGGGGTACTTGGGTGCTCATTTTGCAATAAGGAGTACCCCCTTATTCACCATTAAGATGAATTGGGGGTACTTGGATGCTCATTTTGCAATAAGGAGTACCCCCCGTATTCACCATTAAGATGATTTGGGGGTACTTGGATGCGTGTGTTGTATAAAAATACCCCCAATCTCACTAATGCTTTTTAAAGAAGCTCCATGGATAGGGTAGCTTTACCGTTATCATAAATCAGATGCCCCATGGCGCCGTTGATGAGTGTCATCGATGGTTTGGTATGGCCGATGTCCGCTCCCCATATGATTGGGACATTTGTATCTCTGAATACACGATTGAGCTGAGACACATATTCCTCATCTGTATGTTCGCCCGGGAACACCACGCGTCCGAAAACCACCGCTTGAGCGTGATCGAAGAGTCCCATCATCTTCATTCTGTTCATAGAATACTGTAGAATCAAAGGGGAAATCTCAAACGGATCGAAGAACCAGATGAGCCCATCGTCTTTATACCTTTCGGCAAAACCCTGAAGGTCCTCATAAGGAGTTCCGATTATCCAATCGAGCACGTCTATGCAACCGCCGATTAGCCGTCCTGTCGCATCCAGGCCGTATGATTCACAGAGTTCTCCTTCGAAAGGAACGAAAAGTGTCCACTCGACCGGAGTCTCCATCTTGTAATCTCCGTCTTCATCATCAAAGCCTTTTCCTGCGTAGAAGTCATACGAATGTTGTTCTGCGATGTTTCCTGAAATAATATTCAGAGAGTTTTCCTGGAATTCATGGAGAGGTCTCCAGTCCCATGCGCCCGCGTTGCAACCGTAGATGGTGGCTATATCGAGCTTGGTGGTCAGGAGCATCTCGATAGAAGTAGGGTCTGAATAGCCGGCAAACCATTTAGGATTTGCACGTACGAGTTCCTGATCTATGTACGGGAGCATTTCTACGTTATAATCTCCGCCCGTGGCGCTCATGACCATAGACACAGATTCATCAGCAAAGAGCTCATTAAACTCAGCACCGCGAACTTCTGCAGGAGCGGAAGGGTAGTCATCGCTTCTAACGCTTGCAGTTTCCTTTATTTCATATCCACGATTTCTCAAACTTTCCTCTGAGAGATCGAAATATTCAAGTTTGTTTCCGACACCTGCGCTCGGTGCACAGATTCCTATGATGTCGCCCGATTTAGGGAACTTCGGATAAATCATTAGTCTACCTCCAATTCAAAGTTAATACAGTATAACATATAATTGCGAACCTGATTGATAGGAAAGAAGATAACAATTATGTTCGGAATTGTATTTTTGAGGGTGCTAGATAAAGTTTTAACAAATTTTCGTTGCCGAGGCTATATTCCATAAGGTAAAATTGACGCAACTATGGGTAACTATACCCAAAAGCAGTTTTTGTAGATGAACTATTTTAAGGAGGCACGAGCTGATGAAAGTATCAAATGTTCCTTTCAACGGGACAAAAGATCAGGAAGCCAAGCTGCTTGAAGTAATCGCCAAGTACAAAGGCCAAAAGGGAGCCCTGATGCCTATCATGCAGGAGGCACAGGAAATCTACGGATATCTTCCTTACCAGGTACAGAAGATTATCGCAGATGAGACGGGTATTCCTATCGAAAAGATTTATGGTGTAGCTACTTTCTATGCACAGTTTT
>JAFREV010000160.1 GCA_017434685.1 Mogibacterium sp. | reverse complement strand
GCACTTGCCGGCTTCACAGGCTGCGAGATCGGTAACAAATATCCGACAGATCCTGCAGAACTCAAGAAAGCGCTCGACCTTCGCGGAATGAGAATTGCCAGCCGCTGGTACTCATCATTCCTGATCACAAGACCTATCGAGGAAGAAGAAAAGGATTTCATCGCAAACCTCGTTTTCCTCGCAGCAGTAGGTGCTGACCGCATCAATGTCAGCGAGCAGAGCTACTCCATCCAGGGTAAGATGGACACTCCTATCCTGACAGGCGGAAACAAATACGTAATGAACGACGAGGAATGGGACGTATTCTGCAAGGGACTCAACCACCTCGGAAAGATCGCAAAGGACCGCGGATTCAAACTCTGCTTCCACCACCACATGGGAACGGTTGTACAGACCAGCGAGGAGACAGACCGCATGATGTCCAACACCGATCCTGATCTCGTATTCCTCTGCTACGACACGGGACACTTCACATTTGCAGGTGAGAGCCCACTGACAATGCTCGAGAAATACGTAGACCGCATCGGCCACGTACACCTAAAAGATATGCGCCTGCCTGTAGTTGAAGAGGCTCGCAAGAACAACTGGAGCTTCCTCCAGGCTGTAAGAAACGGTGCATTCACAGTCCCTGGTGACGGTGATGTGGACTTCGATCCTATCTTCAAGGTCCTCGCTGACGCGGGCTACAAGGGCTGGCTCCTCGTAGAGGCCGAGCAGGACCCTGCAAAGGCGAACCCGCTCGAATACGCCATGAAGGGCCGCGCCTACATCCGCGAACACACCGGACTGTAATTAGAGAGCGGGTAGAGTTTAGACCGGCAGGGCAATCTGAGGGCTCGGCCCTAAATGCATTCTCTGTCATAGCAGCGTTGCTGCAATGAAGAATGCATTGATCTTCGGAGGCAAGCTCCTCCGATAAATGCGACTGGCGAGTCGAAGACGAAGACAGAGCTTAGGGACGCTAGTCCGAAGCTTGAGTGCGAACGTCCCTGACGGACTAAAACTCTAACCGCGATAAAAAATAAGTATGATCTCGCGCGAAAGGAAAACATTATATGAGCTCATATATTGAGAAGAACGATTTGAAGCAGGGCTACAACGTCTACATTGACAGCGATGTCGACGACAAAGGCACCCTGATGGACGTCGGACTCCTGATCATGGAGGAAGGCGACACATGGAAATACCATGAAACAGAGAAGGAAGTCGCACTGCTCCTCTTCGAGGGCAAAGTGACATACAGCTGGGACGGAAAGACCGTAGAGGCAGAGAGACCTGACAGCTTCCATCACGAAGCATATTGCCTGCTCGCTTCCTGCGACACAGAAATCACGCTCACGGCACATGCCCACAGCGAGATCTTCGTCCAGGCTACAAAGAACCCGAACAAATACGAGTCCGTAATGTTCACACCGGAAACAGTGCAGGTACAGCACGCAGGTTCAAACGGAGAACTCATGGGATGCATGCAGAGGGAGATCAAGACATTCTTCGACTACGACAATGCACCTTTCTCCAACATGGTACTCGGAGAAGTACTGAACTATCCGGGTAAATGGTCATCATATCCGCCGCATCACCATCCGCAGCCGGAAGTATATTTCTACAGATTTGACTATCCGGACGGCTTCGGTGCAGGCTTTGCCAACGGCGAGATCTTTAAGACCACACACAACGGACTGATCCCTATCACATCCGCATTCCACTCACAGTGCGCAGCACCGGGATACGCGATGTGCTATGCATGGGGAATCCGCCACCTCGACGGAGATCCATGGAAGAAAACACGTATCGACGATAAAGAGCACGAATGGCTCTGGAAGGCCGATGCAAATGAACATATCTATCCGAACAAGTAAGGAGTACAGGAGGTAGGATAATGAAAACAGTACGTTTAACTATGGCACAGGCGCTGGTCCGCTTCATGGAAAACCAGTACCTTGCATACGACGGAAAAGAAGTACGTTTCGTCAAAGGCGTGTTCATGATTCCGGGACACGGTAACGTCCTCGGACTCGGCCAGGCCCTGACGCAGGAAGCAAAGAATCTTGAGATTTATCAGGGTAAGAACGAGCAGGGAATGGCTCAGGCAGCAGTAGCATTTGCAAAGCAGATGAAGAGAAAACAGATCTTTGCCTGCACATCATCAGTAGGCCCTGGCGCAGCCAATATGGTAACAGCCTGCGGTACTGCAACAGCCAACAACATCCCTCTGCTGGTACTTCCGGGCGACACATATGCATGCCGTCAGCCGGACCCTGTACTTCAACAGGTAGAGCAGACTCAGTCACTGGCTATCACAACCAACGACGCATTCAAGGCTGTATGCCGCTACTGGGATCGCATTGTACGTCCTGAGCAGCTGATGAGCGCAATGCTCAACGCTTTCAGAACACTAACAGACCCTGCAAACACAGGTGCTGTATGCATCGCAATCCCTCAGGATGTAGAGGGTGAAGCATATGACTATCCTGAGAGTTTCTTCGCTAAGCGTGTATGGACACTCGACAGACGTGCTCCTCAGATGGAAGTACTCGAGCAGGCAGCAGCTGCAATCAAGAAGGCTAAAAAGCCTATCATGATCTGCGGTGGCGGCGTCAGATATTCAGAGGCTCACGAAGAGTTCCGCAAATTTGCCGAGAAGTTCGGCATTCCTTTCGGTGAGACACAGGCAGGAAAGTCCGCAGTTGTATGGACACATCCGCTGAACCTCGGAGGAATCGGTGTTACGGGCTGCTCAGCTGCAAATGAGATTGCAAAGAAAGCAGACCTCATCATCGGAGTAGGAACGAGATATACGGACTTCACGACAGCTTCGCGCTGGCTCTTCAAAGAGAGTGCCAAGTTCGTAAACATCAATACCAGCCAGTTCCAGGCTCTCAAACTCGATGCCGTTCCGGTGGTGGCAGATGCAAAGGTCGCGCTGCCAGAGCTCGCAAAACTTCTCAAGGGCTACAAGGCGCCTTACAATGACGAGATCAAAAAAGCCAAGGAAAAATGGCAGAAGGAGCTCGACAGACTGGACAGCTACACATACAAGAACACAAAGAGCTGGAAGGCTCTCATCCAGGATGACAACTCGGATTCGGCACACAGATTCGCAAAGGATCTTGGTGCAGAGCTCACCCAGACAGCGGCTCTCGGACTCATCAATGCGATGATGGATCCCGAGGATGTTGCAATCGGAGCTGCAGGATCGCTTCCGGGAGATATGCAGAGAATGTGGCGCCCGGCTGCAGTTGACACATACAATATGGAGTATGGTTATTCCACAATGGGATACGAGATAGCAGGCGCCCTCGGAGTAAAGTTCGCCATCGGAGACAAGAAAGAAGTCTATGCATTTGTGGGCGACGGAAGTTTCAACATGCTGCACGGAGAGCTCGTGACTGCGGTCCAGGAGAGGAAGAAAATCAATATCTGCCTCTTCGATAACGCAAGCTTTGGCTGCATAAACAACCTGCAGGTAGGGCATGGAAACAAAACCCTGGCCACTGAGCTCCGCTACCGCAATAAGAGCGGTCTCTTCGGAGATTTCATGGACATCGACTATGCCAAGGTGGCTGAGGGATATGGCTGCAAGAGCTATTCCATCAGAACACTCGAGGAGCTCAAGGCAGCATTTGAAGATGCAAAGAAAGTTAAAAACCAGCCTGTGCTCTTCGACATCAAGGTGCTGCCCAAGACTATGACAGACGGATACAGCTCATGGTGGCGCTGCGGAGATACGGAAGTTTCGACACGGGCAGCCAACAGAGCAGCATACAAAGACATGCTTGAGCACCTCAAGACTGCAAGAAAATACTAAAATGATTCTCAGGCCTTCGTTCAGGATGGCATAGCGGTCATTCTGAACGAAGTGCAAAATCTTTTTTTCGAAAGGAAATGAAATGGATAAAGTATTAAAAATAGGAATCGTAGGCTGCGGTGCCATCGGAAAAGATCACTGCAGACGCCTCATCAACACAATTCCGGGATGCACGGTGGTTGCAGTAAGTGACTATGTGGCAGCAGCCGCTGACGAGACAGCTGCACTTTACGGCATCAAATCCTACGGCAACGACTGCGACGCCATGATTAAAGACCCTGAGGTTGAGGCTGTCGTAATCACATCGATTGACCCGACTCACCATGACTACGTTATGAAAACTCTGGCTGAGGAGAAATGGTGCTTCTGCGAGAAACCTCTTGCACAGAATGCCAAAGACTGTGAAGAGATCATGGCCAGAGAGCAGGAAATCGGCAAGAAACTCGTACAGGTAGGATTCATGCGCCGCTATGACACAGGCTATGCTGAAATGAAGCGCATCATCGACTCCGGAGAGATCGGCAAACCTATCCTGATCAAGGCTGCACACCGCAACGTATCTCAGGGTCCGGGATTCAAGACAGAAAACGGAATCACAAACGTAGCTATCCACGAGCTGGATATCTGCCGCTGGCTCCTCGGCGACGAGTACGAAGACGGACAGGTTGTCAAGGTTCGTCAGTCATCCAACTCCAAGGAATATGACAACCCACAGGTAGTTCTTCTCAGGACTAAGAACGGTTGCTTCATAGACGTAGAAGTTCAGGTTGCCGACGGATACGGCTACGACATCCAGTGCGAAGTTGTATGCGAGAACGGAACGGTTAAACTGCCTGATCCATACGCAGTAGTAAGAAGATCCCGTCCGGACCCTAACAACATGCCGGGAGAGAATATGCCTATCATGGTCGACTGGAAAGACCGTTTCATCGATGCATATGATATCGAGTTCAACGATTGGGTAAGCGCAATCCACGACGGAGCCCTCAGAGGACCATCCTCATGGGACGGCTATGTAGCATGCGTGGCAGGCGATGCACTCAACGCATCCCGCGGCACATCGCAGTTCAAGAAAATAGATACAATCGAAAAACCTGACATGTATAAATAAAGAGGTATCATGAGACTTGGTATTAAAACCTGCACGCTGGATATGAGTTTTGAAGACATGCTCAAATTCTGCGTGGACAACAAAATAGGAGCGGTGGAGATAGGAACAGGCAACTGGTCCGGAGCTCCGCATATCGACCTGGATAAGGTCGTATCGAGCGACACCGCAAGAAACGAATGGTACGGAAAGATTAAGGACGCAGGGCTTGAGCTCTGCGCCCTTAATTGCTCGGGAAACCCTCTCGCTTACGAAGAGGATTGGGATGTCACGATGAAAACATTCGAACTTGCGGGTAAGCTCGGAGTGAAGACGATAGTTATGATGAGCGGACTTCCGACAGGATGCCCGGGAGATAAGACACCTGTATGGGTTACGGGTTCGTGGCCTCCTGAAATTCTGGACACTTTGAAGTATCAGTGGGAGGATGTAGCGATCCCGAGGTGGAAAGAGATCGTAAAGATCGCGAGGGACTGCGGAATAGAGAAACTCGCGCTTGAAAACCACGCGTGGCAGCTCGTCTATAATCCGGAGACCTGCCTGCGCCTACGCGATGCGGTGGGGGATTCCATCATCGGAATGAATCTTGATCCGTCCCATCTCTTCTGGATGGGAGGAGACCCAATCGAGGCAGCCAGAGTCCTCGGAGATGCCGATGCACTTTACTATGTGCATGGCAAAGATTCGAGAATCGAGCGCCGCAAAATCGGACCGAACGGCATATTTGATACCAGAACAATCGAAGAATATGCCGGACGTGCATGGAATTATGTAGCGGTCGGCTGCGGACACGATGTTATGTGGTGGAAAGAGTTCGTATCGGTGCTTCGCATGTCGGGATATGACGATGTGATTTCACTTGAGATGGAGGATATGACGATGTCCATGCTCGATGGGCATCTGACATCGATCAGAACACTTAAAGAGGCAATGAATTTACAATAAGGATGCCTCGGCCTTCGGCACGAGGCTCAGAATAAGCAATCAGGAGTGCAGTATCAAGGCGCGGATGACCGTGCTCACTCCTCCGATAATGAAAACATAGACGATGAGCTTTTTGATAAGCGAGTCGTCTATTCTTTTGTCTATCTGCATGCCTATCCACATACCTATGAGTGCGGCAGGAACGGAAACTGCGGATATTTCGAGAGAAAACGAAGTTATGATGCCGTTCGCCGCATAACTGATGAGGCGGAATACGCTCTCTACCAAGAATACGAGGCAGATACTTCCCCTGAACTCATCGCGGTCATTTGTCGTTCTCTCGAGATATGCGAGGAATATGAGGTTGATTCCAAAGAGAGCCGCCGTTACGCCGGAAGTAAAGCTCATCACAGCCATAAGGACGGGGTTTGGCTTCATTGTTGCATCCTCTGACCTCGTGAGCATCTCGATTCCGAGCAGGATGATCAGAACACCGAGGGCAACTTTAAGTCCCCAGGAAGAACCGTATTTCAGAAGCAGAGTTCCCGGGATTACTCCGAGGACCATCCAGAAACAAATAGGAAGAAGCTTGCGCGGATGAATTGATTCACGGCTTCTGTAGACTATGACTGCGTTGAGCAGGAGTGACACAGGCAGAAGCCCCGGTGAGATGTGTTTATTATCCATCCGAATCGACAGCAAAGGATTGAATATAAGAGGGTCGCCAAAACCGACCAGACCCTTTATGATAAAGGAAATGGCTACAACGACGAATATGTATGTGCCCAGAGACAGTGTCATTTAATCCTCCGCTTTACCGATTGGCGGATTTAGTATAAATCCGAATTGATTACATTGATTTTACTACACTTTTACACCGTTTTCTTTTATAATTTATATGTTAGGTATAGGAGGACACGGATTATGAAAAAATACATAGCATTGATGCTTTCAATAATACTTATGCTGACCATGCTCGCATCCTGTGGAGGAGGCGGAGACGAAGGAGGTAGCCAAGGCGGTGAAGTTCAGGTCGGAATAGTTCTGCCGAGCAGGACGGAGACACGTTGGCTCCAGGATGAAGTTTAAATTTCGACTGCACTCGAGAATGCCGGATTTACGTCCGAGGTTAAATTCTCCGAAGGCAGCACTGCTACCGAACTGTCCAATGTGGAGGATCTGATTGATAGAGGGATGAAAGTTCTCATTATCTGCTCTCCTGATGTTAACGCTGCAGGTGCGGCTGTGCAGACTGCAAAAGATGCTGACGTAAAGGTTATATGCTACGACAGACTCATAAACGGAATAGACGCTGTCGATTATCTTGTAACATTTGACTCATACGAAGTCGGTAAGGCGCAGGGCCAGTTCCTGATAGATAAATATGCAGGCAAGAAAAAAGTGCCGCTCTACCTCTATGCGGGTAATGCCGAGGACGGAAACGCATTCCAGCTGTTCGCGGGAGCCTGGTCCGTGCTCAGCAATGCAGTCAAGGACGGACAATTCGAGATTCAGAACTGTCCGGCTATAGCGGGATTTGCAGGAAAGAAACTCGATATCACTAAGAATCACGAAGATCTGGAAAAGATACTTCGCACAATCAATACGAAGTGGGATGGCGAAGAAGCCGCAAAACTCGCCAAGGCAAATCTGAAGAAGCATAAAAAGGGCGCTGTTGCCATACTTGCTCCGAATGACGGAACTGCAAGGGCGCTGGCCGATGTATTCAGCGAAGAAGACGGCGTTAAGAGCTATGTCATCACAGGTCAGGATGCAGAAGCAGCCTCTTTAAAATACATTCAGGAAGGCAAACAAAGCATGACGGTCAGAAAGAATACCGAAGAGCTTGCCTCCGCTACCTGCAAAATGGCAGACAAGATTCTTAAAGGAGAGGATCCTGAGACCAATGCAGAATATGACAACGGAGCGCGCAAGGTTCCTGCGTTCAATGTAGGCACTACAGTTGTGGATGCAGAGATTCTCAAGGCACTTATCTCCGAGGGTGTATTCAGCCAGGATGATATTGATAACGCGAGTTAATATATGTATATTCGATTGAAAAATAATGCCATTTATGGCATTATTTTTTTGAGTTACATTTAAGTTACAGATTATTATAAAAAGGTGAAATAATGAGCCAGATTGTATTAATCGTCGATGACGATATCACAAGCCTTAAGCTTGCGATGAGCATTATTGAAAAAGACTACAGGGTTGCTACCGCAATAAGCGGCGAGATGACCTTGAAATACCTTGAAAAGAACAGACCGGACCTTATACTCCTGGATCTCAATATGCCGGATATGGACGGCCTCGAAGTTATGGAAGTTCTGACCGCAGATCCGGAATATTCAAAGATTCCGGTAATATTCCTGACAGCCACTCATTCACCTCAGGTAGAGGCGCAGTGCCTGGATGTCGGTGCGCTTGACTTCGTAAGCAAACCGTTCATCCCACAGGTGCTCAGAAGTCGTGTGCGTAGGATTCTTGAACTTTATAATTTCAAGGATCAGTTGGATTTCATGGTCGAGGAGAAATCGAAAGAGATAATGGATAAGGCCGAAGAAAAAGCCGACATCCAAAACAATGTAATTGCAGGTCTGGCAAATCTCATAGAAGAGAGAGAAAACAGCACCGGATATCATGTGAAAAATGTGCAGACATATGTTGGTATGCTGTGCTATGCCCTCAGAGCACAGAAGGTGTATGCACCTCAGATGACAGACGAATTCATCGAATGCATATACAATGTGTCGGCACTGCACGATGTCGGAAAGATAAAGATTTCCGATGCAATACTGCAAAAGAACGGCGTGCTTTCCGAAGAAGAATTCGGCATCATGAGAAATCACACCAGATACGGTGCAGACATTATGGATGAACTCTTTGCAGGACGCGTAGAGGATGATTTCTGGAGAACTGCCCGCGATGTTGCTCTGTACCATCACGAAAGATGGGACGGCACGGGATATCCTGAGGGGTTGGCCGGAGAGAACATACCTCTTGCCGGACGCATCGTGGCTGTAGCGGATACCTTTGATACATTCTGCGAAGACTGCATCAACAAAGGCGATGATGACGAATCTCAGGCGTTCAACATGTTCAAGGAAGCCGCAGGGACAAGACTGGATCCGAGAATTGTAGAAGTCTTTATGACTCTCGAAGATAAGTTAAAAGAGATGAAAAAAGAGGGAGTTCTATGAACGATCACATAAGCTTACGCGAAAGACGGAGAGAATTGCTGATTACCACAGCGTATACGTTCTTTTCCGTGCTGATGATAATTGTTACGCAGGTCGAAGCCTGGCCGCTGTTCTACATCCCGTTGATAGCGGCGGAACTCGCTTTCGTATGGTGGAGCTATGTAGTGAAGTTCCGGTCATACATCTTCCGGGCGGCGATAGTAACCATGGCGACATGTCTCAATATATTCCTGTACGGAATACAGGGAGAGAACTTCATGGTTCTCATACCGACCATATGTACCCAATTCGTACTATTGTCATTGTACGAAATAGTGAGAATTATGGATATCGTAGTAGCGGAGACCGTGATTCTATTCATCTACCATGCAACGGTAAATAGTGAAATGCTTATACTTGACACCAAGCTTGAGAAGAGCCGTTTTATGCTTCAGCTTCTATCCTTGATTGCCCTGATCATTCTGTGCATCTACAGGATCAGACATCACGTTCAGGAAGAAGAAGACACCATTCTGCTTGAACAGAGAGTTAATAAGGAGATGAAGATCAAAGACGACTTCGTAGCCAATACCTCTCACGAACTTCGTACACCGGTCAACACAATCTCCGGAATGTGCGAGATTTTACTTCAAAAACCGCTCACGGATGATGTTCACAGAAATGTAGTAGACATACAGATGACGAGCGTTGAGCTCCAGAACATCATAAGCGATGTTATGGATTATTCGGCTCTCGAGTCAGGAACGCTCTTGTTGAGCCCGCGCGAGTACAACATCACATCCACAATTAATGACGTAATGAACACCATGGTCTTTGAGAACAGCGAGAAGAATCTTGAGGTTCTCTTCGACTGTGACCCTAATATTCCTTGCCTGCTTGAGGGAGATGAGCAGCAGCTCAGACGAATACTCAGCAGCCTTATCAGTAATGCCATTAAATTCACCACCGAAGGCGGAGTTATTGTAAGTGTTACATACAGAAAAGAGAGATACGGAATCAACCTGATTATCTCCGTAAGAGATACCGGTATAGGCCTTTCCCTCGAGGAACAGGAACAGATACTCAGAGGATTCTATCAGCAGGACAGCGACAGGAACAGAAAGAGTACCGGAATGGGACTCGGTCTGACCATTTCGTCCTCGCTCATCAAGATAATGGGCGGATTCATGACCATCAAATCAAAGCCGGGATACGGAAGCGAATTTACATTTTCCATCCCGCAAAAAGTGGTCAAGAGCGATCCGTGCATCTCCCTGCAACATCCGGGAACCATCAAGATGGTATGGTACTACAATTCTCGCTCTGATAATTCTCTCATGAGAGATGCCCTTGCCGAGCAGATCAACCACTTTGCGGATTACTTCGGAGTGGCTTCCCAGAGAGCATCGACTCTCGAAGAAGTGAAACGTATCGCATCCAAGGAGTGGGGAATCTATCTGGTGCTCGGAAAAGACGAGTACATGCAGGACAAAGAATACTTCGATGCGCTTGCCGGCATGATCACCATCGTGCTCATTCTGGACTATGCAGACACCGTCAATGTCGCATCCAAGATTCATGTGCTGCATAAACCATACAACTCCATCATGCTCGCGGAGATCCTCAACGGAAGAGAGCAGCCGACGACAGCCAGGAGAAAGAAACAGAAGGAGTTCGTTGCACCGACTGCCAAGATACTGGTCGTAGACGACAACCTCATGAACCTCAAGGTTGTGGAAGGGCTGCTGCGTAAGTACCGCATTAAGATCGTGACGGCAACTTCGGGAAAGGAAGCCCTCAACCTCATCGACTCCAGAGATTACGATTTCGTATTCATGGATCACATGATGCCGGGAATGGACGGTGTCGAATGCTTCCACCACATCAGAAGCAAGCCGGGCGTATACTTCGCACAGGTTCCTATCATAGCGCTGACTGCAAACGCAATTGCCGGATCGCGTGAGATGTTCCTGAACGAAGGTTTTAACGAGTTTGTGGCCAAACCAATAGATACGGCACTTCTTAACGATGTATTGCAGCGCTTCATTCCTGTGGACAAACAGATTCAGGGCACGAGTGCTGATGCCGAGCCGCAAGAGCCGGAAGAGACAAAAGATGCTGTCGAGACTGCAGAGACGAAGGAAACTAAGGAAACTAAGGAAACGAAAGCTTCCCGCAAGGAGACTCTCATCGCCAGCCCTCATGAAGTTGAAGAATCGTCTGAGGATGAGGAACTCAAGGGTATTGATATGGAAGCCGCCATTCTTTACTGCGGCTCAATTGAAGACTTCAAGGAACTTGCTGAGGTCTATTGCAAGAGCGGCAAGAAATATGTCGAAGACCTCAAGACTGCCTATGATGCCAAGGATTGGAAGAACTATTCAATACTCGCACATACGATCAAGAGCACTTCCAAGACTCTGGGAGCCAATGAACTTTCGGAGCTCGCATTCACACAGGAAATGGCCGGCAAGGAAGAGAACGAGGATATCATCATGATGCATCATGATGCGTTCTCTAAAGAGTATGACCGCATGCTCAAAATGCTGAATAAATATCTGAAAGGCGACAGTGCTGAGCCTGACCATAATAAGTCCAGGGACGAAGCAAAGAGCGACGACAGTAAGAAAAAGGCCAAAGCCAAAGCTGATGCTAAGGCCAAAGCCGAAACTACGACCAGAGTTAGCGACATAGATGATTGGAACGCTATCAGAGCTGAGCTCATTGAATGTCTCGAGACATTCGAGACCAGAGCATTTACGGAATGCCTAGACAAATATCACGGCCGGACATTGAACGGAAAACCTCTGGCTGATGTGCTCAGCGGAGTGGAGAGAAAAGCGCAGGCCTTCGATTTCGAAGGTGCGATTGCAGAACTGAATGTAATCGGAGGTGACGCATAATGATTAGGAAGATCAGAGATTATATATTCTCTCAAGAGAGATCTCTTGAAGAAAGAAGATTTGTGTTTGCCTCAATGCTGGTATGCTTCTCTCTCTTTATCGTACTTGTTACAGTACTGGCGACCGCATCGAGGATTGGACTTGCCGGAGCTTCCGTTGCGGCAATGATACTGACTTTAGTGGTAATGAGAGTTGCACTGAAAACGAAGAAGTATAATGCCTGCGGCATAGTAATAGTGCTGATATCACACGCATTTATCCTGCCTATGGGATATCTCATGGGCGGAGGAATCCACAGCGGTGCGCCTTTTTGGCTGATACTCGGGGGCGTCGTGGTATTCTTGCTGTTCAGGGGCAAACTACTATTCGTATTTATATGCACTGCAATGCTGTCGATAGCCGAAAGTATCTATCTCGGTATCGCACATCCGGAATGGGTGGTGCCTTTGCATGAGGGAATCAGCGAGGAAGCAGATACTCTGCTGTCACTCATTCTCGTAACGACCATAATCGGAGCTGTATATTTGGTGCAAAGTAAGGTTCTCGAAGTAGAGCTAAAAAATGCCAAAGAGCAGTCTCAGGAGGTTGAGAAACTCAACAGAACGCAGAACAACTTCTTCTCATCAATGAGCCACGAGATACGTACTCCTATCAGTACTATTATCGGACTCAACGAGATGAACATGCGTGAGAAAAACCTCTCGCAGGAAGTTCTTGAGAATACATACAACATCCAGAACGCGAGTAAGATGCTGCTCACGCTCATCAACGATCTTCTGGATATGTCCAAGATTCAGTCAGAAAAGATGGAAATTGTTCCGACCGAATACGACACAAGCCGTATGCTGAGCGATATCACGAATCTGCACTGGAACCGTGCAAATGAAAAGGAACTCAGATTTGACATACAGGTTTCAGAGAACTTACCGCCTTATCTGTATGGAGATGAAAACAGAATCAAACAGGTTGTCACCAACCTCCTGACCAACGCGATTAAGTACACGGAAGAAGGTTCGGTCATCCTGAGATTCGGAGGAGAGTTTGTCGGAACGGATAAATTCATACTGGCTATAGAAGTCGAGGATACAGGTATAGGTATCCGTAAGGAAGACATACAGTACCTCTTCGATGCGTTCCGCCGCGTAGAGGGAAGCGATACCAAGAACATAGAAGGTACCGGCCTCGGACTGGCGATTTCCAAGCAGCTTACAGAGCTTATGGGCGGAAATCTCACTGTAGACAGTATCTACACCAAAGGCTCCACATTCCGCGTCGAGATTCCTCAGGGAGTCGTTGCAAAAGAGGCGGGAACAGTCAGAAAACCGGGTCTTATCGCTCGTGAGACAGAGGAATATGAACAGTCATTCGAGGCGCCTGAGGCCAGAGTTCTCGTCGTTGATGACAACGATATGAACAGAATCGTTTGCCAGAAGCTCCTGAGAGCGACAAGAGTTCAGGTAGATACGGCCAAGTCCGGAAAGGAATGTCTGGAACTGACGGCCCAGAACCACTACGATACCATCCTGATGGACCACGAGATGCCTCAGATGGACGGAATAGAGGCTTTGAGAAGGCTCAGACAGCAGCCTGAAGGCCTGTGCAGAAACACGCCGGTAATCGCGCTTACGGCTAACGCCGGAAGCGACAGGGAAGCCTTCTATATCGACAGAGGTTTCTCGGCTTATCTGGCCAAGCCGATCCAGTCATCTCAGCTCGAGGCACTGCTGCTTGCAAGCCTGCCGCCTGATATGGTTGAAAGGAAGAAGATAACAACTCAGGAAGAGGTGTTCAACACATACGAGACGGTTCACAAGATTCCGTTTATGATTACGACGGACAGCATCTGCGATTTGCCGGATGACATTCTGAGGGATATGGACATCAAGGTGATGCCGTATTATATCGAGACCGGTGTCGGAAGATTCTGCGACATGAAAGAGATAGACGCGGACAACCTCCAGAACTACCTCTCAAGCTCGGGTCAGATGGCTTATTCAGAGCCTGCGCCTGTCGAGGAGTACGAGAGATTCTTCGGAGATGTACTGACGGAGGCCAGATTTGTACTGCACCTCTCAAGTGCCAAAGCAGTCAGCCGTGCATACGAAAATGCACAGCTTGCAGCCAACAGCTTCGGCAACATCATGGTTATGGATACAGAGCAGATATCTGCAGGCCTCGGAATGATGGCCGTAAAAGCATCCGAACTCTTCAAGAGCGGACTCAGACTCGAGGAAGCGCTGGAGGAACTCGAGCGCTACAAGAAGAGAATACAGCTTAACTTCCTCGTGCCGTCGCTTCTCGAAGTCAACAGTAAGTACAGAGCGAATATCGTACCTCGAGTACTTATGAATGTCTTGAACTTCGAGCCGGTATTTACGATCAAGAAGGGACGTCTCAGGATAAGACGCTTCCTGCTCGGATACATCAGAAGTACGGGCATCCAGTTCGTCAGAGGCTGTCTGCAGAACAGAAACAAGATTAAGACGGACAAGCTGTATGTTGTTTTCTCGGGATATCCTCCTGAACAGAGAGCAGTTATTCTTGAGAACATAGGCAAATACATCCAGTTCGACGAGATCATAGTCAACAAAGCATCGGCAGCTTCGTTTGCCAACCTCGGAGCCAACTGCGTAGGTTTGGTATATGAAAGCAAGATCGTTGAATAGGGCGGATACCGATAATAAATCGGAGCAAGGACTAAAAGAGGGGATGCAATGCATCCCCTCTTGATTTGGTTTATTCTTTACTTGACCCCAAATGAAGTTGTAAAGCCTTCTTATTACATAGTGATTACTTTGTTGCGCCCCTGCTCCTTGGACTCTGCAAGGAACTTCTGCAGTTGAGCGGATATGTTGTCTATGTTATCCGACTCGCCGATTGAAGTGACTCCGGCACTTACTGTGATGGCTTCACCGTTCGGCATCAGGAGTTCTCTTTCGCATCTCTTTCTGATTCTGTCGGCGATTTCCTCAGCCTCTTTGCTATCCGTATTGTTCAGAACGAGTATGAACTCATCTCCGCCGTATCTGACAGGAAGATCTGTCGAGCGGCATTCCATTCTCAGAAGGCCTGCGAACTGCGCAAGCATTTCGTCGCCTTTGAGATGCCCGCACTCTTCGTTTACTCTTCCGAAGTTGTCAAGGTCGAAGAGCACCAGGTAGGAGTTTGCAGAACCGCTTTCGGCACTTTCAATCAGCTCGTTTTCCTTATCCCAGAGAACTGAACGATTGTAGACATTGGTCTTGCGCTCTTTGTAGAGGTCTACGATTTCACCGACCAAACCGTGTTTTCCGTTTTTTGTATCCTCAAATCCGCGAGACCAGTAATAAGTAGGGTGGTCTTCGCCGTCAGGGGCCGTAAATGTAGCATCATAGCTGATGACATCGAGCTGCCGAATAGCTTTGAGGTCTTCACTCTGGAAACGTTCACGATCTTCATGCGGCAGATAGTCAAGATCGAGTACGGTCTTTCCTATGTACTCACTGCGCTTCATGTTGAAGAATTCCGAATATGCTTTATTGAAGAAGAAGAACTTAGCTCCTTCGTCCTTCATGAATATCGGATTTGGCAAGTTGTCTACAGCCGCAAGCAGGAAGTCATAACGCGCCTGCAATCTTTCCAGTTCTGCACGAAGTTGTTCGTCTTGCTGTTGTATCATTTCTATGCTCCAATCTGGTTTTATTTATTAGGGTAGAAGACTATTGTGAACTCAGTGTCTTGACCGGGTGCGCTGTTTACAGTCAGCTCGGCTCCAAGTTCGCTTTTAAGTCTGCTTCTTACATTCTGAAGATCCGTCTGGTCGAAATCAGGATCTGCCGGATCAAATCCGACACCGTTATCGGAAATCTTAATCTGCACACCTTCCTCGGCAAGTCTTCTGGTCGCGATTGTGACCATGCCGCCTTCCGGCTTGGCTGCAATGTTGTGCTTAACTGCAATCTCCACCAGAGGTTCAAGTGACATAGGAGGGACCTCAAAGTCGCTGATATAAATATCGTAATCCGACTTCAGTTTATTCTCCAATCTGAGGTCTTCGATAGAAATATAAGCTTTGATCAGGTCAAGTTCCTTTGAGAAAGGTGCAAGTCCGTGAGTATCGAGCCTCTCAATGATGTTCATCATATATGATGAGAAGTCCATAGAAACTTTCTGGGCTCTTTGAGGATCGGATTCGCACAGATAATATATTGAAGAAAGAATGTTGTTGACGAAGTGGGGTTTCAGCCTGTTTTTAGCCAAACCGTAGTCACGTCTTAACATTTCAGCTTCGCCGATATTGGATGTATTCGCTACATCTGCGGATTTTTTGCTTCCGAATAGTGCCATAAATACTGATTTACCCTTGAGAAATATAACTGTTCCCTAACTAAAGTATAACTGATTACTAACTAAAGTGTAACTGTTCTGTAACCGTTCGCTGATAAACTATAACATTTATGCCGCAGGCAGTCAACAATCGGTACATTAAGAACAGATTAAAATATATAGTTTCCTTTAATTGAATCAATAAATCAAAGTCAAAATGACTATAATAATTGTAGGACTGAAATAGTTACATAATGGTTAACCGATATGGCATAAGATACTTGAAAAAGCT
>JAFREV010000159.1 GCA_017434685.1 Mogibacterium sp. | reverse complement strand
TCCTTCTCCTTTTCCTCATCCTTGTTATCGGAACTATTACTGCTCTTAGATTTTTTGTCAGATCTTCCTGAGAAGTTGCCCGGGTTCTTCTCCGTACCGAGAGAATAATACTCCCCACCCTTCTTTATGACATTAGAAGGCATTTCAGAGTATTCTCCGTTTCTGATACCCGGAATCTGTCCCATTATCTTTCCCCAAAGTGCAGCAGCCTGGCTCGAAGAACCGTACATCTCGACATTGAGGTCCGTTCCTATCCAAAGAGCGGCTGAGTACTCAGGCGTAAAGCCATCAAACCACACATCGAAAGTGTCGTTGGTTGTTCCGGTTTTACCTCCGGCCTGAATGCCTGAAATAGCAGCCGGGCTTCCGAGTCCGTTTGAAACTACTGATTTCAGAAGATCTGTCATAATCCAGGCAACGCCTTTGTCGAGTACTTCGGTCTCCTCGCTCTTACCTACAAGCAGAAGATTATCATCACCGTCCATTACATTTATATATGAAACCGGCGAATACAGTTTGCCACCTCCAGGGAATACCGCATAAGCGAGCGACATATCAAGCGGTGTAACGCCGTAAGTCATAGCACCCAGAGCAAGAGCCGCAGGATTTATGTCATTCGTTTTTTCATTCTGATCGGTAACTATTGTCGAGAGTTTGTACTTCTCGAGCATCTCTGCGGAGTACTCAAGTCCGACCTGCCATACGATTTTTACGGCACAGGTATTAATGGACTTCTGAAGTGCGGACCTGAATGAATTGCTTCCGCTGAAACTCCTCGATGCGTTTTGAGGCCAGATTTCACCGTTAATTTTAAGAGGCTCATCGATTACTCCTGAACTGGCCGTAATATAGTCACCCCAGTATTTCGTACCTTGACTGTCAAAGCCATAGTCCACAAACGGGAATTTCTGATTCTTCTTGGCATATTCATAACTCTTTTGAAGAGCAGCGCCGTAGACAGCCAACGGCTTGATGGATGATCCCGGTTGTCTAGGACTGACAGCTCTGTTAAAGAGTTTAGAGCCTTTTGCATCCCTTCCTCCGACCATAGCACTTATATGTCCTGTGCCGACTTCTGTTACGACCATGCTGGCTTGGACTTTGCTTCCGTCTTCGGCTTGAGGGAAATTGCTGTCATCCTGAAATTCATCATAGATGATATTCTGAATCGTGCTGTCGATGGTGGTGTTGATCTTGAGACCGCCCGTATATACCGTACGTTGAGCTTCTTCCTCGCTCATTTTGTATTTCTCCATCAAATCCGCAGCAACTACATCTGCCAGATAGTCTTTGAAATATGTATATGCGGATTCACTCTTTTCGAAACTCGGTTCCAATATATCAATGATATCCACATATGCATCGCTTGCATCAGCTTCGGATATAAACCCTTGGTCTGCCATCTGGTCAAGCACGAGATCTCTTCTCTCTTTGGATACGTCGTTGGCGTAATACTTCGCTTCTTCCTCACCGTTTCCTTCGTCCTCACCTTCTGTCTCCGCATCCGTGTATGTATAAGAATCCTCGGTGTCTGCGTCTGTTTCTTCCTCTTCATCACCCACGGAATCAAAAGTATAGTAGTTAATATTCGTTATCTCTTCTGCCCCTTCTTCCGGTTCAGTCGTAATTAAAGCATAAGCATCCGGAGCCTGAGGCAGTGCCGCAAGAGCAGCACACTCAGCGAGATCGAGATCCTCCACGTCCTTCGAGAAATAGGTCCTTGCCGCTGCACTTACGCCATAGTTTCCGTAACCGAGGTAGATGGTATTCAGATACGCTTCCAGAATCTCATCCTTTGACAGCTTGCTTTCGAGTCTCCAAGCTATATACATTTCAGACAGTTTACGCCTAATGCTCCTCTGGCTCTTTATTTCCGCAAGATAAGCGTTTCTGGCCAATTGCTGAGTTATGGTAGATGTACCGCTGATAGACGATGAGCGCCCCGTCAGTTTCGACAGGACGGCACCGAACATTCTCCTGAAGTTGAATCCGTGGTGCTTGTAGAATGTCTTGTCCTCTACAGCAATGAAAGCATTCTTCAGATTGTCGGGCATGTCCTCAATAGGAACAATAGTCCTGTCCTCTGTATAGTGAAGAGTGTCAATCTCCTCCCCGTCGATGTCATACAAAATGGACGATCTTTCTATATTGCTGTACATCGTATCCTGATTGATCTTTCCGATTTTATACGCGGTATAACCCATCGTGGCGGTACCGGCCACAATACCAATCAAAAATAGCAGCGCGGCTATACTGATAATCTTCTTTCCGGTGGATAACTCTTTAAACTTCTTGAATCTTGATTTTACGTGTCTTTCTTCTCTTGCCATTTTAACTAACCTGTTTTACTGTAAACCGTTATTTGCGAGTGCCTATACGAGAGTTCCCGAGATATGTTGCACTCCTCTCTATTATAATCGAATCGTAGGATTTTCCTGTTTTTTTTCTGAAACTTTTGAAATAAGGCAGTCTGTTCCATATCAGAGACGGAAGTCCTATCAGCGGAAGATACAGCGGACCGAGCAAAAGAGACTGCTTAGTGTGCCCGTACTCATGGCTCAGCATATGCTCATCGTCCGGTGCAAATATAAATTTGCCGAGCGAAACCCCGTCATTTCTGTCCCAAACCGTTACTTTTGCGCCGCCGTAATCATATTGCTTATTACCGCGGTGCGCCATATATAAGGCAAACCCGGCCAGCGTCTGAGGAAGTCCCCAAGACCACTGGACAGCATTATATATCCTTTTTCTGTGCATTGCTTTCATCGTTTGTCGAGTCTAATTCCTTTTCCGACTGTATTCTCTCACACAACACATAAAAAATGCAAAATGAGTTTTAATACAGATGATTCGGAATATCATTCTTGCCCCATCATCTCATCAATAAGTCCACTGCAACCCTCAGTTACATCTCGCCATGTGGCATCGAAGTTTCCCGTATACCAAGGATCTGCAACTTCAGCCCCTGCTCTCGGAGTATGATCAAGTAGCATACTTATTTTTCCATCAGGGTCCCCTCCTGACAGTCTCTGTATATTCCTGACATTGTTGCGATCCATACAAATAATATAATCGTAATAATCGTACTCTCCACGAGTCATCTGATGAGCGTGATGCCCCTCGCAGCCAATACCGTTCTCAGCAAGTTTTGCTCTGGCAGGCGGATATACAGGCATTCCGATTTCCTCCGTACTCGTCGCAGCAGAAGCAATCTCGAACTCACTCTCAAGCCCGCGCTTTCTCAGCATATCCTTCATAACAAACTCCGCCATCGGGCTCCTGCAAATATTGCCATGGCAAACGAATAATATCTTTTTCAATCTTTTTCCCCCTTTTTCAAATGTGCTGTCACCTATTCTATACCAATATCAAATCAATTTCGACCTATTAGTTCCATCTCACTCATCTCCATTTTTCATGTGAGCTATTGCATTTACATAAAGGCGGTGTGTATAATCCAATAGGATAAATACAGGGGAGCTTGTGTCAGCAGGCTGAGAGGAAGTAATCAAACTTCGACCCTATAACCTGATGCGGATAATGCCGCCGTAGGAAGTCATACTAAAGGATTTTTACGGGAGGCATTCGAGAGATGTCTCCCGTTTTTTACGGCTATATAATCCGGCATTCTGTAACGATAAGGAGGAAAAATGTTTCAGAACAGCTTTGAAAACGTACGAAAGAATTGCCCGTTAATTCACAACATCACCAACTATGTAACAGTCAACGACTGTGCAAACATATTGCTTGCCTGCGGCGGATCGCCAATCATGTCTGACGACAAGGATGAGGTTGCCGAAATCACGACAATCTGCTCCGGCCTTAATATTAACATCGGTACGCTTAACAAGCGCACAATTGAGTCCATGCTTATTGCGGGCAAAAAAGCCAACGAGCTGGGACACCCGGTAGTGCTCGACCCCGTGGGAGCCGGCGCATCCAAACTCAGAACCGAAACGGCTATGCAGCTCCTCAATGAAGTAAATTTCGCAGTTATCCGCGGTAACATCTCTGAGATCAAGACTATGGCCTCCGGCAGTGGCACTACGAAAGGCGTGGACGCTGATGTCGCCGACAAAGTAACAGAAGATAACCTTGACGATGTTGTTGCTTTTGCAAAGGCCTTTGCTAAAAAGACCGGAGCTGTTATCGCCATCACCGGCGCCATCGACATCGTTGCAGACAGCGAAAAAGCCTATTGCATCCGTAACGGTCATCCTATGATGTCTTCCATCACAGGAACGGGATGCCAGCTTTCCGCCATGACTGCAGCCTTTGTAACAGCTAATCCGGATCAGCCTTTGGAAGCTGCGGCTGCGGCTGTGTGTGCCATGGGATATGCCGGTGAAGTCGCTCACAGCAGACTTAGCGATATGGATGGAAACTCTACCTACAGAAATAACATCATCGATGCGATATACAACATGACCCCAGAGATGCTCGAGAAAGGCGCAAAATATGAAGTGCGATAAAAAAGCAATGCTGCTCTACGCAGTCACAGACAGAGCCTGGGTAGGAAAACAAAGCCTATACGAGCAGGTAGAATCTGCGCTAAAAGGCGGTGTAACTTGTGTTCAGCTCCGCGAAAAGGAACTGGACGAAGAGAGTTTTCTGAAAGAAGCCATGGAGATCTCTGCGCTGTGTAAACAGTACGGAGTCCCCTTCTTCGTCAATGACAATGTAGAGATTGCCATCAAGTGCCACGCCGACGGCATTCATGTCGGACAGGAAGACATGGAAGCTGCACAGGTTCGTCAGAGAGTCGGAGACGACATGATCATCGGTGTTTCCGTACACTCTGTGAAAGAAGCGCTCGAAGCAATCAAAAATGGCGCAGACTGCCTCGGTCTCGGTGCTGTGTTCTCTACCTCTACGAAAACAGATGTAGACCTCCTTCCGAGAGAAATACTGCGTGACATTTGCGCCGCTGTAGATATCCCCGTTGTCGCAATTGGCGGTATCAATAAATCAAATATATCTGAGCTTGCCGGCACGGGTATTGACGGTGTTGCATTGGTAAGCGCTATTTTCGCAGCAGACGACATCGAAAGCGAGTGCCGAGAGCTTCGCAAACTGTCGGAAGATATGGTGAACGCATGAATATAAAGTGTGCAATCTTCGACTTCGACGGAACCCTCTTTGACTCCATGTTTTTCTGGGATAGCGTTGGTGAAATCTACCTCAGTTCGCTTGGATTGAAGGCTAAACCGTCATTCCGTGAAGATATCAGAGCAATGAGCCTTTATCAGGCGGCTTGTTACGTGCGAAAAGAATATGAGCTTTTTCTTTCCGAAGAGCAGATTATGGCAGGTATCAATCAGACTCTCGAGCATTTTTACATCCATGAGGTTTTACCAAAGCCCGGTGTTATCGAATTCTTGAATCGCATGGAAACGGCCGGGATTCAGATGTGTATTGCGACAGCGACCGATCGATACCTAATCGAAGCAGCTCTTCAAAGATGCGGGATGGACCGCTATTTTGAGGCATTATTCACCTGCGGCGAGATTGGGCATGGCAAAGACGAGCCCGTCATCTTTCAAAAGTCTATGGAGCATTTTGACGCTGACCGCAGCAGCACCATTGTTTTTGAAGATGCAATCCATGCCATACAGACTGCCAAGGCTGACGGTTTTACTGTAGCAGCCGTGTACGACAGCAGCGAGAAGAGACAAGAAGAAATCCGCAAGTTGGCAGATTGCTATATTGCAGATTTTGAACATACTGAAGGTTTCTGGGAATATATTTCGACTGAGTGAGTCGAAAGTTTCAAGCGGCAGATTGGGGGCACCACCTTATGCCGCTATATAAAACAATGCTGAATTTGAAAGGAGTAATAAGTATGAAAATGCATACAGCATTGACCATTGCGGGAAGTGACTGCAGTGGAGGCGCCGGTATTCAGGCAGATATGAAAACAATGACCATGAATGGTGTTTATGCCATGAGTGCAATTACAGCACTGACTGCGCAGAACACGACCGGCGTGAGATCTATTCAGGAATCGACACCGGATTTCCTGAAGCAACAAATAGATGCAATATTCGAGGACATATATCCTGACGCCGTAAAAATCGGAATGGTATCCTCTGTTGAACTGATCCGCGTGATTGCGGACAGGCTCAGATACTACGATGCAAAGAATGTGGTCGTTGACCCTGTAATGGTAGCAACTTCAGGTTCTGCTCTGATGAAAAACGATGCAGTGCAGGCCCTGATTGATGAATTATTTCCCATTTCAACGCTTATAACACCGAACATCCACGAAGCCCGTGTGCTCTCCGGTCTCAGCATTGAAACGAAAGGAGATATGGAGACTGCTGCAAAGCAAATCGGAGACAATTGTCACTGCGCTGTCCTGCTTAAAGGCGGCCACAGTGTTAATGATGCAAATGATCTGCTTTACGCAAACGGAGAATCGCTTTGGTTTAGCGGCAAACGCATCGACAATCCGAACACCCACGGGACGGGATGCACACTTTCCAGTGCAATAGCAGCTAATCTTGCCAAAGGATTTACCCTGACCGAATCCGTTCAGAGAGCAAAGGATTATATCTCCGGTGCACTCTCGGCTATGCTCGATCTCGGCGAAGGTTCCGGCCCGATGAATCACGCCTTTGACCTTCAGGGAGAATTTGCAAAGGAGGTGCAGTAGGATGTCAGAAAGACGCACTTCAGTTTTTGAGAACGGTCTGATTTGGTTCGGTGCCGCAGTCTCTATAGCTGAGATTATCACCGGTACATACTTTGCCCCTCTCGGATTTACAAAAGGTTTGACAGCAGTATTAATCGGTCATATCATCGGCTGCACCATGCTCTTCTTTGCCGGACTGATCGGCGGAAAAGTTCGAAAAAGTGCGATGGAAACCGCCAAAATGAGTTTCGGCAGCAAAGGCGCATTGCTGTTCTCAGTGCTTAACATCATCCAGCTTGTGGGTTGGACGGCTATTATGATCTTTGACGGCGGACTTGCAGTTAACGGTATTTTTGATATCGGTAACTGGCTTTGGTGTATCGTCATCGGTGCATTGATTGCACTTTGGATTATGATAGGCATTAAGAATCTAGGCAAAGTAAACATTGTCGCAATCGGCGCATTGTTTGTACTGACGATCATACTCAGCTTTGTGATTTTCGGAAGCGGCAGCGCGCTTAATGTCAGCGGAGAAGGCATGACTTTCGGTGCTGCTGTTGAGCTTTCGGTCGCTATGCCTCTCTCCTGGTTGCCACTAATCAGTGACTACACCAGAGAGGCCAAAGAGCCTGTCAAGGCCACGGCGATCAGCGCAGTCACATACGGCGCAGTCAGTTGCTGGATGTACATCATCGGCATGGGCGCTGCCATATTTACCGGCGAATCCGATATTGCTCAGATTATGGTAAAAGCCGGCCTCGGCATTGCCGGACTTCTGATTATCGTATTCTCGACTGTTACAACCACCTTCCTCGATGCGTATTCTGCCGGAGTATCCAGCGAATCTCTGTCATCCAAGATCGACGGAAAATGGTTTGCACTTGCGGTAACCGTCATCGGTACCCTCGGTGCGATCTTCCTGCCGCTTGCCGATATAACGGAGTTCCTGTACTTCATCGGCTCCGTATTCGCACCGATGATCGCCATTCAGATTGCCGACTTCTTTATACTTAAGCAAAACAAAGAGGCAGATGCATTCAACATCTGCAATCTGATAATCTGGTTTATAGGATTTGTGGTTTACAGACTCCTGATGAGAGTTGATATAATTGTCGGGAACACCCTGCCCGATATGCTTATCACGATTGCGCTCTGCATCGCTGCAGCCAAAATCGGATTAAAAGAACGGAGATGAATAAATTGAAACGATGTGTAATTGTAGGCGGCGCGGATATAAGCAATTATAGTTATATCCGTGAAAAGCTAAGGGACGACGACTATATAGTTTTCTGTGACAGCGGTTTGAAGCATATGGCCAAACTCGGGGTAACGCCGGATTTGATTGTCGGCGATTTTGATTCGCATGAGAATCCCCACCTTAACGTGGAGACCATAGTTCTCCCCTGCGTTAAAGACGATACCGATACAGTGTTTGCGGTCAAGGAAGCAATCAAAAGAGGCTTCGATGACTTTCTTCTGATCGGTGTTGTCGGC
>JAFREV010000014.1 GCA_017434685.1 Mogibacterium sp. | reverse complement strand
GTAGTTCTCTATGCCTGAGCAAACTGCAGTCTTTTTCCCGCCCGTAGCACTCATGTATTCGTCAAGAATGCTCCTGATGAAATAAACAGTCGATGATTTGCCCTTGGTACCCGTGACACCCAGTATTTTAATGGATTCACAGAGATTTCCGTAATATGCTTTAGCTATCACAGGCATAGCTTTTCGTACATCGGAAACCCTTATTTCAATGCAATCGGAAAAGATATGAGGTTTCGCGTCCGAACTGTCACAGCTTAGTGTGGCTTTCTCTCTCGTTTCCGCATCTTCCCAGACATAGCAAGCAGCTCCGTTAGCAATGGCTTCTTCAAGGTATACCTCTTTGAATTCAGCACCTTTGCACACGAACAGAAAGTCTTTGCCTGTCTCTTTTGAATTAAAAGTGATGCCTTTTATTTCTTGTGCCCCTGCTTTAATTCCATCCGGATCAGTGTACAGGGACATAATGGCATTGCATGGAGTATCCCCGTCAATTGAAGTGATGAGGTTCTCCATTCCAAGCGCGTCTACTATACTCTGAACAGTAACTATTCTCTCCATTTACTGACAATTCTCCTCTGTCTGATTCATCAACTATCCAAATACCCTTCGGCCTTCATGCTTGTAAATTTGCCATTTCCGACTATCACATGATCTATGAGTTTAATACCAATAATCTTCGAAGCCTCCGAAAGCCGCATGGTCACCTCTATGTCCTGGTGACTCGGCGTCGGATCCCCGCTCGGATGATTGTGCGCAACGATCACTGCAGCCGCGCCACGCCTCACTGCGGGACCAAACACCTCTCTCGGATGAACCGGTGCACTGTCGAGATTGCCTATAGAGACAATCGATTTGGACTCAACCTGAAGTTTGCTGTTCAGATTGATTGCCATAAAGATTTCCCTCTTTTCATCGGCCAGTTCGTCCATCAGCATAACGGCCACATCTTTGCTGTCAGACAGCCTGTGTTTCTGTCTGGCAATCCTGTCGGATTTCATCCTCCTGCTGAGCTCCATAGCTGCGACTATAGAGCAGGCCTTGGCTTCTCCGATACCTTCTATCTCCGTCAGTTCTCTGACTTCGGCCATACCAAGTTCGCCTATATTGTCGCTGGTATAGGCTATAACCTCATCGGCAAGCCTGATGGCGGACTTTTCACCCGTGCCCGTCCTGATAATAAGAGCGAGCAGTTCTGAATTGCTGAGTCCCCGGGCTCCACCGAATAAGAGTTTTTCCTGCGGTCTTTCGTTTGCAGGCATGTCTTTGATATGCATATTTACTCCTCTCCGGAGCACACACACATATCATACAATTAAGAAGCTACGCCCTTGAGAACGTAGCTTGATGATTGTGTGAATTAATCTACACATCTCTGCCGGTTTTGTTCGCAATCAGTTCACAAACGGCATCGATATTCTCTTCAATAGACATGTCTGAAGTATCCATGAATACGGCATCATCTGCCTGTTTAAGCGGATTGATTTCGCGATGCGAGTCCTGGTAATCCCTCTTTTCAATGTCTTCCTTAATTTCATCGAGGTCAGCAGGCTTGCCCTGTTCAAGCAGCTGCTTATATCTCCTCATGGCCCTCACCGATGAATCCGCTGTCATAAATAACTTGACCTCAGCATCCGGGATAACGGCAGTACCGATATCGCGTCCTTCCATAACAACATTCTTGGTTGAAGCGAGTCTCCTGCTCACTTCATCTACTTTAGCCCTTACAGGTCCAAGCTTCGAAATGGTAGATGCCGCCATTGAAATCTCGTTTGTCCTGATAATTCCGCTGACATCCTCTCCATCCAAGTACACCTTATTATCATTAAAGTCAATTACTGTATCTGAAAGCATATCCACAACAGCTGGCTCATCCTCGGCATCAACACCCTTCCTGATTGATTTAAGAGCGATAGAGCGATACATCGCGCCGGTGTCTATGTATTCCAGACCGAGTCTTTCGGCAACGGCTTTGGCTATAGTGCTCTTGCCTGTACCTCCCGGTCCGTCAATTGCAACTCTGAGCATATCTTCTCCTTACTTTTTCTTGTTGAGTTTGTTGATCTCATCAATGAATGTGTCGATTGTCTTGAACTCCCTGTAAACCGAAGCGAATCTTACATAAGCGACCTGATCGATTTCCTTGAGTTCGTCCATGATGAGTCCTCCGATATCTGCGGCCTGGATTTCCTTTTCCATAGTATTGCTGAGAACTCTCTCAATGTTATCGGCAATTCGCTGAACATCCTCATATGTCACATGAGTCTTCTGACATGCCTTAAGAACACCACTGATGATTTTGTTCTTATCGAAACTCTCTCTGGTGCCGTCTTTCTTAACAACTACGAGCAGAGAATTCTCGATTTTCTCAAAAGTGGTGAAGCGTTTCTTACACTTTGTGCACTCACGTCTTCTTCTTGTGGCCAGCCCATCTTCGACCGGTCTTGAATCCACGACCTTGGTGTCTTCAAAATTGCAATACGGGCATTTCATCAGCTTACCTCCCTACTTCCCTACACTATATTCCATAACCTTATTCATCACTTCCTGATAAAGGTATGATGTATACAGATTACTTTCATTTGCATATTCCGCAACGGTTTTACCGTTCTGTTCCTTGAATGTATCTTCAGTCAGCCCGGCATTTTTCAGCATATCCGCGATGAACTTGTCATACCCCTCCTGGTCGGTTTTTATAGACTCAGCATCACGAATGGAATAGAGAACCAGCTCCTGTTTGACTGTGGTCTTGGCAGTCTCTTCGGTCATGGTTTTGAACTGATCAGCATCCATTCCCATCTGACTGCTGAGGAACTCATCTAGCTCCATTCCGGAGTTCTTGGCATAGTCAGCATAGAGATTCTGAATCTGTTCTGTCCTTTCGGAAAGTTCTTTCTCCGGGTATTCTACTATCTCACTTCCATCGATGATTTTGTTGAACACCTCGGTCTTCTGGTCATTTTCCGCGGTGGACAACTTCTGCTGTGAGAGTTCATCTTTTACGGATTTTTCATACTCTTCCGTAGTCTTGTAATCCGAATTGTTCTTAACCCATTCATCATTGAATTCAGCTTTTTTCTTGCCGACAATATAGTTGACTGTAATCTTGAATACCGCAGGTTTGCCGTTTAATTCCTCTTTACCGT
>JAFREV010000158.1 GCA_017434685.1 Mogibacterium sp. | reverse complement strand
TGGCATGCCCTGTAGGCGCACTCCACGAGAAAGACTCTACAGCTGCTGTTAAGGCTGCAATCGCAGATCCTAAGAAGCACGTAGTAGTTCAGGCAGCTCCGTCCGTAAGAGTCGGACTCGGCGAATGCTTCGGAATGCCTATTGGTGCTGAGGTAGAGGGTAAACTCGCTGCCGGAATGAGAAGACTCGGATTTGACGCTGTATTTGACACCAACTTCTCAGCTGACCTCACAATCGTAGAGGAAGCAAACGAGCTGATCGAGAGAGTTACAAACGGCGGAGTGCTTCCGATGATTACATCTTGCTCACCAGGTTGGGTTAAGTTCATCGAGCATTACTATCCTGAACTTCTTCCACACGTATCATCCTGCAAATCACCGCAGCAGATGTTCGGTGCAGTAGTTAAGTCATACTACGCAGAGAAGAAGGGTATCGATCCTAAGGACATCGTATCTGTATCCGTAATGCCTTGCACAGCCAAGAAATTCGAGCTCGGACGCGATGATCAGGCTGCAAATGACGGACTTGCCGATGTTGACTATGCACTGACAACAAGAGAACTCGGTCGCATGATCGACGAGGCCGGTATCGACTTCGCAAACCTCAAGGACGAGCCATATGATGATCCTCTGGGCGAGAGCACAGGTGCTGGCGTAATCTTCGGCGCAACAGGCGGAGTTATGGAAGCTGCTCTCAGAACAGCAGTTGAGTGGATCACAGGCAAGCAGCTCGGCAAAGACCTCCTCGAGTTCCAGGATGTACGTGGAGTTGAGGGCGTTAAAGAAGCCAGCTACAAAGTCGGTGACCTCGAAGTCAGCGTAGCAGTAGCTTCGGGACTTGCAAACGCACGCAAGGTTCTCGAGCTCGTTAAGTCAGGCGAGAAGAACTACACGTTCATCGAGATCATGGCTTGCCCTGGCGGCTGCGTAAACGGCGGTGGACAGCCACACGTAGCATCCGGAATCAAGAACTTCATCGACGTAAGAGAAGTAAGAGCGAAGGGCCTCTACGATCTCGATGCAGACAGACCGCTGAGAAGATCTCACGAGAACCCAAGCATCGTCAAACTCTACGACGAGTATCTTGAGAAGTATGGTAGCCACAAGGCACATCACCTGCTGCATACATCGTATGTAGAGCGTAAAGTAAACGGCGACCACGAGTAAGGTTTCCTCCGGATTATACGGCGTTGCCGTATAGTCGGAAACCTTGACCTTTGTCGGCTTCGCTCCGACGGTAAAAATCGTCAAGTATTAGCGCATGACTTTGTCAGAGTCCGCTCTCGTGTACTCACTTACTTCTAAGTAAGCTCCGTGCACTCGAGCGGACTCTTTCGCGTCCTGCATCTAATCTTTGGCGATTTGGATGATTCAAGGTGCTGTACAGTCAAAAGCCTGCCATTCGGCAGGCTCTTGTTATGTTTTAAATTATATGTATGGTATTTGAGAGGCATATAGTGGTATACTCTTTGAGGATTTAAGGATTATGATGTAAAGTATACTTTACATATCGGGAGGATTAAATGATAAGAGACAACGCATGGACAACTTATACGGCTAAAGATCTAAAAGCTGTTGAAAAACTGAGTAAAGATTATATAGATTTTCTGAACAACGGAAAGACCGAAAGGGAATGCACGGAGCTTCTTGTTGAGATGGCCGAAAAAAACGGCTATATGAATCTCGAAGATGTCATAAAGAAAGGTCAAAAACTCGGTTACGGCAGCAAGGTGTATGCCGTCAATATGGGTAAAGCCGTAATGATGCTTAATATCGGAAAAGATATTGTCAATGACGGAATGAACGTACTGGGTGCCCACCTCGATTCACCGAGGCTTGATATCAAACAAAACCCTCTGTATGAGGCTGAAGAGCTCGGATACCTTAACACGCACTATTACGGCGGAATTAAGAAATATCAGTACGTTGCGCTTCCGCTTGCACTTCACGGAGTGGTTGTTAAGCCAAACGGAGAAAAGATTGTAATCAACATAGGAGAGAAGGATGAGGATCCTGTGTTCTTCGTTAGTGATCTTTTAATCCATCTGGCAGAGGACCAGATGAAAAAGGTAGCAGCTAAAGTAGTAGAGGGAGAAGACCTCGACATACTGGTCGGCAGCAAGCCTGTTAAAGACAAGAAAGAAAAGGAAGCAGTAAAAGCAGCTCTTCTTAAGCTTCTCAAGGATGAATACGGCATAGAAGAGGACGACTTTATTTCTGCTGAAATCGAAGCCGTTCCTGCAGGAAAGGCTAAGGAAGCCGGACTTGACCGCTCCATGATACTGGGATACGGACACGACGACAGATGCTGCGCATATCCATCCGCACTTGCCATGATGGATGTGGAAAATCCCGATACGACGGCCTGCGGACTCTTCGTTGATAAGGAAGAGATAGGAAGCGTCGGAGCAACAGGTATGGAATCCCATTTCTTTGAGGATATGATGAGAGAGGTTCTCGACAGGATGGGAATCTACAGCGAACTCAATCTTTCAAGATGCCTCAGAAACAGCCGCATGCTTTCATCAGATGTAAATGCCGCACTCGATCCGCTTTACATAGATAAATTCGAAAAACAGAATGCATCGAGATTCGGACATGGTCTGGTATTCTGCAAGTTCACCGGAGCAAGAGGCAAGAGCGGATCAAATGATGCCAATGCAGAATATCTTGCCGAGCTTCGCAGGACGATGGATAAACACAAAGTCGTGTATCAGACAGCAGAACTCGGAAAAGTGGATATCGGAGGAGGCGGCACTATAGCCTACATTCTCTCGCTTTACGGCATGCAGGTTATCGACAGCGGAATTGCAGTGCTCTCGATGCATGCTCCATGGGAGGCCATAAGCAAGGCGGATCTTTACGAGGCATACAAGGGATATAAAGCCTTCCTGATCGAAGGATAGAAGGGATGTCAAACGTTTCAGATGTTGAAAGCAAGATTGATTACATTGTTATGGGCTATGGTTCCGGTAGTGGAACTCAGAGGTGCTATTCCGCGTGGCGTGATAGCGGGGCTGAGTTATCCGGAAGCTTTTGTTATCAGCTTTATCGGGAATCTGCTTCCTATACCATTTCTGATTTTGTTTACACGTAGGGTTTTTGAATGGCTGAGGACTAAGAGCGAATGGCTGGACAACGTTGTTTCCAGGCTTGAAGCTAAGGCCGAGAAGAATAAAGAAGTAGTATTGAAATATGAGTTTTGGGGACTGGTGTTACTTGTTGCCATCCCGCTTCCGGGCACGGGAGCGTGGACAGGGGCTCTTGTAGCTGCCATGATGGACATGCAACTCAGAAGAGCCATGCCGGCAATTATACTTGGGGTATTAATCGCGGGTATTATAGTTACTATGATAACTTTCAGTGCAGGCGCATTGATGTCATAGATGACAGAAAAGCACCATATTAAAGAAGGTGTGATGCAGAATGAGCTATTCCTCAAGTATAAGAGATGCAAATGAACTATTATATGAACCTGACAGAGAGTATCACCTTGTCAGGCTAAGGGCCACGCTTTTAGATGAAGCAGAGGGTGAGAGGCTTATTATCGGAGTGAATTACATTGATAAATAATGACATCAGAAGACGCCGGCGTTGGGCGTCTTTTGATTTGACAAAAATCCGGATAATTTCATAACGATTAGCTGAAACTGTTTACAAACAGTTGTTCGAGTGATATACTACCTACGGAAAGGGATGCAATTACATGAAAAAAGATTTTCCGAAGATTGGACCTACGGTCACGATGTTTGTGCCGTATGATTGCAACAATGCTTGTCCTTTCTGTGTGAACAAACAAGAATACAGAGATACTTCAGGCTTTGATTTGGAGAGATGTTACAGGTCGCTTGACTTATTGCATCGCATATTCCCGCACAATGACATAGTGCTGACGGGGGGAGAGCCGCTTGCCAATCTCGACGCGCTTAAGGATATACTTGATCACATTGAGGAAGGACATCATATTTACATCAACACCACTATGCCGGTGGGAGAAGGACAGACTATTCAGGATGTTGCCGATGTTCTTAATAAATACGCAGATCGTATAAGCTGCGTAAATGTCTCGAGGCATCTGAAACATTATGTAAAAGAATGCCCTGATGAAATATTCGACCTTCTTAACTTAAGAACGAGGATAAACTGCGTGGTATTTGAGGATGCAAAGGATCCTGCTACGAAAGAAAAACTACTTAAATTCCTGGACCGATTCCATGGAAAGGAAATCCAGCTCAGAGCCAATTATTCATTCCTGAATCTGGAGAACGTGTTCGATAAAGATAACGACAATCTATACAAACTCATAGATGAGATATGCGAATACAAATACGATCTTGAAAGAGAGAAATTCCGCACGGGATTCGTATTCGAACGCAACGGTAGCAAGATTACATATCATAAGACACTGCCGTTTGCCAAGGTAGACGGAATTGTCGGAGACATAATAGTCCGTCAGACAGGACGTATCTATGACGATTGGAACGAATACGGAGCGGAGCTCAATATCAACGATTTGGTTGATCACAAGTATAAATAGTTAATTATCAAGTGTTTTACTCAGACAGTTATTAACCCGGGGATGCACCTGGAGGATGCCATGAAAAAAAGCGAACAACGTCAAAATTACATACTGGACTTTATGAAAAAAACAATAGCTGAGAAAGGATACTCGCCGACGGTTCGAGAGATCTGTGCAGCTCTTAAGATTAAGTCCACATCTACAGTCCACAGTGACATCAAAGCACTCGAAGACAAAGGCCTTGTTAAGAAAGATCCGGCCAAACCTCGCACAGTACTTCCTGTGGAAAATGAATATATTCGAGCCAGAATGATGATGGACGACATCAACACGGTATCTCTTCCTGTTGTAGGCAGGGTTGCCGCAGGAGAGCCTATTCTTGCAGAGCAGAATATAGTAGACGAGATGCCTATGCCGTCCCGTTTTATAGGATCGGGCAATAACTTCATACTTACCGTTCACGGAGACAGCATGATCAATGTGGGAATCAACGACGGAGATTACCTTATCGTTCAGGAGACACAGGAAGCCGGAAACGGAGAGATAGTTGTCGCT
>JAFREV010000157.1 GCA_017434685.1 Mogibacterium sp. | reverse complement strand
TACGACGGCGTGACAGAAGAGGAATCCCATCTGACCACGCCCGAGATTATGCAGCTATACATCCATATGGATAATGCGCTAAATAGCGGCATCAAATATCTCACGATGGAAGTATCGAGTCAGGGTCTCAAATACGACAGAGTGGAGACAGTCACATTTGAGGCAGGAGCATTTCTGAATATAGGAAAGGATCATATCAGCCCTATTGAACATCCGGACTACCGCGACTACTTTGAGTCAAAGCTGAAGATATTCAAGTACTGCAGAAAGGCTTGTTACAACCTCGATTGCGAAGAGCAGGCAGACATAGATGAAGCGTCCAAAGACTGCCCGTATGTCATAACATTCAGTCAGAAAGATACCTCAGCAAATGTGTTCGCTTGTGATATACAGTCAGCTTCGGGACAGGTCATATTCAGAGCAGTAGGAAAGAACATAGAGGGATATCCTGACTTTGACGAGAACATCAAACTCGGCACATTCGGCAAGATCAATGTCGAAAATGCACTGGCTGCAATAGCTATGTCCGCATTGATGAACATCCCTATGGAATTCATAAAGAGCGGGCTTGCCAAGGCCAAGTCGCCGGGGCGGATGGAGGTGTTCTACAGCGATGACCACAAAAGGATAGCCTTGGTAGATTACGCACATAATAAGTTGAGCTACGAAAAATTCTTCTCATCTATACAGGAGGAATTCCCGGGTAAGAAAATCATGATAGTATTCGGCTGTCCCGGCTGCAAGGCATTGGACAGACGAGAAGAACTCGGAACTATCGCCGGTAGGAATTGCAGCTACACAATTATTACCGAGGAGGATTACGGTGAGGAAGATGTCAATAAAATATGCGAAGAAATAGCGGTGCATGTCAAAGCGGCGGGCGGAAAGTACGAGATTATTACTGACAGAGTTGAGGCTATAAAAAAAGCCATTAGCCTGATGGATGATGACACTATACTGTTCCTGCCCGGTAAAGGTCGTGAGACGCGCGAAAAGAGAGGTACGCTTTATGTGGATACTCCGTCAGATACGGATGTCGTAAGCGAATATCTAAAATAACGGATAAGATTTCGGAGGAATTAAATGAAAAATCTCAACAGAAAAATCAATAACTCAAAGGGAAATGCGACCGTATATCTGATAATAGTACTCCTGCTAGTCCTGGGAGTTGCTTCGATTTTCATAAAACTCAACTGGAGGAAATTCAAAGCGGAAGCCAGCTTCGGAATAACCGTAGCTGTTGTTGTAATAGTTCTCCTCCTGATACTGTTTATCCTCATAAAGAGAAGCATCAATAAAGCAAAGAAGGAAAGGGAACAAAAGAAACTCGCCAAGGAAAGGGCCAAACATGAAGAGCAGGTAGCCAAACTCGAAGCCGAAAATGCCAAACTTGAAGGCGAAGTAGACGCACTCGAGGAGAAATTGAAAAATGAGTAATGTGCTTATAATAGGCGGATCCCGCGGTATAGGAAGAGCTGCTGTTCGGGCGTTCAGAGATTCCGGACACAATGTGGTTTTCACTTATCATAAGTCGGAACTTGAAGCGGACGCTCTGAGACAAGAGTGTGGTGCGGTTCCCGTTCGATGCGATGTCAAACACAGCGATTCCGTGAGAATAGCGGTGAACAGAGCAATAGAAACAATGGGACAAATAGATGTCCTGATATGCAATGCCGCTGTCGCCGATTACAATCTGATAACGGATATAAACGAAACGAGGTGGGAAGAGATAATCAACACGAATCTTAACGGTGTGTTTTATGCCGTGCACCATGTACTTCCTTCCATGATAAGCCGAAAGAACGGATGCATCATAACCGTTAGCTCTATGTGGGGCGAAGTGGGAGCCTCCTGCGAGGTGGCATACTCGGCTTCCAAGGCAGGGGTAATCGGACTCACGAAAGCACTAGCCAAGGAAGTCGGACCTTCCGGAATCAGAGTCAACTGTGTATCACCGGGCCTGATAGACACCGATATGAACAAAACCGTTGATGAAAGTGCGATAGAAGAGATTGCGTATGAGACGCCGCTCGGAAGAGTAGGAAACCCCGATGAAGTCGCCAAAGTCATGGAGTTCCTCGCATCGGATGACGCTTCGTTCATCACGGGACAGATCATACCCGTCAACGGCGGCTTGATTTAGCATCATGACAGACAGTAAAACAATCTACCAAGCGTAGGTTGTTTTTGATTTAGTTATACAAGAAACTATATCCGGAAGGGAACGCAGAGGCACGTTTCAAGATAAGCAGGACGAAAGGTTTCCGGTATTATTGCAACAGGCACGGATTGTTTAAATCCGCGATAAAATGAAAAATACCCGTGAAATACCGGGCTTTTAAGCTTTGATTAACCAAGCTGTTTCTCCGATTTCGGCGATACATATATAGCGTAAAGTAGACTTTACAACCACAAGATGTTGTGGTTATTTTATTTTTTTGCTTTTGTAAAGGCCGCTTTACATAAAAAAGTGGAGGATAAAGGAAAAAAATTAGCAAATTTTCTTATAAAGTGGTGGAAAGTGGTGTAAAATTTAGACACTGTAACCAACCGTTTTAACTAATACTGTTTTGAGAAAACTGACCCCTTCACTATGTTTCATGGAGTTTATGAAAACTCAATAGACAGCAAAAACCGAATGATCATCCCTGCGAAATTCAGGGATGATCTCGGTGGTCAGTGCATGCTCACAAAAGGTTACGACGAGTGCCTCTACATCTACACGATGAAGGAGTACGAAGAGATGGCAGCCAAGATATCCGCGCTGCCGCAATCAGATAAGGAATTCAGAGCGTTCATAAGAGACTTCTTCGGTAATTCCGAGATAGTTTATCCGGACGCACAAGGAAGAATCATAATTCCCGCAAAACTGAGGGAATACGCACATATAAAGAAGGACCTGGTGACTCTTGGTGCGATGAACAAAATCGAAATCTGGAGTGCAGAGCTCAGAGAAGAGACTGCCGGGGAGAACCTGATGGATAATCCGAGTCTCACAGACAAGCTCAAAGAGTATCAGCTGTAGGGAGTAAGTGATGGAATTCGAACACATACCGGTGCTCTATGACGAAGTAATGGAAGCCTTGAACATAAAGGCAGACGGAACATATGTGGATGGCACCGCAGGTGGCGGAGGACATGCTTCGGGAATAGCATCCCGACTCTCCAAAGAAGGCTTGTTGATAGCAGTTGATCGAGACAGAGAAGCACTTGAGGCAGCAGAGAAAAGACTGGCCTCGTACGAATGCAGAAAGAAACTGCTGCACACTAACTACAGCGACACGGACGCAATCATGGAAGCCACGGAAGGCGGAGCAGACGGAATACTCCTGGATCTGGGAGTCTCATCGTATCAGCTGGACAACGCAGACAGAGGTTTTTCCTACATGAATGATGCACCTCTGGACATGAGGATGGACGAGGGAGACAGGCTGACGGCATACGACGTTGTCAATACATACGACAGAGCCGAACTGACAAGAATCATCAGGGAGTATGGAGAAGAGAACTGGGCGGCAAGAATTGCCGAATTCATAGTAAATGCCAGAGCCGAGAAGGAAATCAAATCGACAGGCGAACTCACGGAGATTATAAAAGCGGCGATTCCGGCCAAGGCCAGACGAACCGGACCGCATCCTGCAAAGAGGACATTTCAGGCCATTCGAATCGAAGTAAACGATGAACTCGGACATCTCAGACAGGCAGTTGAGAATCTTCCGGATCTGCTGAAGAGCGGGGGGAGGATAGCGATTATAACATTCCACTCCCTGGAGGACAGGATAGTCAAAACAGAGTTCGAAAGAAGGCTGAATCCATGCACATGTCCGAAGGAACTCCCGGTATGTGTATGCGGCAAGGTAAGCGACGTTAAAAGGGTGACCAAAAAACCCGTAATACCGAAAGCTTCGGAAACAGATACGAATCCGAGAGCCAGGAGTGCAAAGCTCAGAGTTCTCGAAAAACTATAAAACACACTAAACACACTAATTAAACACACTATCTAGACATTACAGATTATTATCAGGGGATGCATTTATGACAAGCAATGCTACAGTAGGCAGGATAAAAGGAATAAATAAACCGGACTATAAAGCTCCTGCGGAAGTAAATCTCGATGCTGTTCGCAGAAAAAGAATCGCAAATGACAGAAAAAGACTCATAAGAGTTGCAGCAATCGTATTGTTGGGAATCTTCGTTCTGGTAGGAATGAGAGCATACTGTGCATATATGCAGCATGCTAACAATGAGTTAATCAAGGAAAACTCATATCTTCAGGCTGAGATAGATTCACTGAACAGTGACCTTTCTAAAGAGTATAAGGTTACAAAGGTTGAAGAAGTTGCAGTAGATAAGTACGGCATGGTATTTCCTACTGCTGAGAATACGATTAATCTCGGAAATGCGAATGATGAAGATAATAGTCTGGCTCAGGCTATAAGAAGCGAAGCATATAATTAGTAAGCATACAATATGTTACTCAAGAGCCACTGACCTTAAACAGGTCGGTGGTTCTTTTGCACAAGAGCACAAAATAATGTAGAAGGCTGTACATTCTCATACAATATATTGTATAATATTTTGTCTTTTTATGAGCAGTTCCACAATATTGACTATATATGGCTGACAAAAAACAAAGGAAAAACAAAAGCGCAAAGAGAAAAACGAATAAAAAGGGAAGAAGGACCGGAATCTCTGACAACGCGGTTGCCAGAACTAACAGAAACGCCGTTGTGTGGGGTTTTGCTGTTATTCTGTTGGCTTTGTTTGCCATGATGTTCCGTATGGGTTACTGGCAGATAATAAAAGCAGACGAACTCAGAGTAATGGCTGCAGAGATGCAAAAGGTCGATACAGAGATAGATCCGAGCAGAGGGGCTATTTATGACTCGCGTATGAATATTCTGGCAGAATCAGTTACCGAGTATGAACTGTACGCCTACTCTCAGAGTTTATATAAATCAGATGAATTATCTCCCGCCATAAAATCCAGTAATGTCAAAATACTGCATGAAGCTACCGGAAAATCAAAAGACGAGATTATTAAGATTCTCAGCGGTGAGGAAAATCTTGTTATGCTGGCTGAAGGACTAAGTAAAGAGCAGGTGGATGTAGCCAGAAATGCGTTTGACGGAAATGTCGTGGTAAAGACACGAATCAGCAGGTTCTATCCAAACGGAGCTTTTGCTTCACAAGTCCTCGGGGGTGTGGATTCAAATAATGCCGGAAGGTCAGGCCTTGAATACCAATACAACTCTGAACTTGCCGGCGTCAAAGGAAGAACCGTTATGACGACGGACATAAACGGCAATACATTGTCCAACAGTTCAAGATATTACAAGGCTATAGACGGAAATAACATTGTTACTACCATTGATTCCGTAATACAGAATTTCACGGAAGATGCCTTGGAAACAGGAATGAGTCGTACGGGTGCAGAGGCTATAACATGCATAGTTATGAATCCGAAAACCGGCGATATTCTGGCTATGGCCACTACGCCGGAATATGATCCGAACAGTTCAAATAAACCATATGGAGATTATGAACAGGCGAGATTTGAACGGATGAGCGACAAGGAGCAATCTGATTATCTCAGCAGGATGTGGACCATTAGAGGTA
>JAFREV010000156.1 GCA_017434685.1 Mogibacterium sp. | reverse complement strand
TGCATCCGGAGTGATGATAATTCAACGTTTTGGAAAGAAGCGAGGAACAATGGACCGAAGGATAGTCAAAACGCGTGAAGCGATACGAAAAGCGTACCTGGAGCTTATCACTGAGAAAGGATCTTCACGGATAAGTATTTCTGAACTTTCCAGGCGCGCGAACATAGACAGAAAAACATTCTACCTGCATTATGCTTCGCCTGATGAAGTGCTAATTGAGTATGTAGAGGATAAATTCAGCATGATAGTTGCTGCGATGGAAGATAGCGATTATTTCGAAGATCCTTTTAATGTTGAAAATCTGATCTATATTATTGACAGATTCTATAAAGAAGAGGAAGAATTGCTTCTGACAGTTGCAGAAAGCGATGCTTATGATGATTTATGGAAAAAGATACATGACATCCTGGCAGATAAAGCAATCGCACTCTATGCTCCTCTTGTAAAGATTGATACCGACGAGATAACCGTCTTCTACGATTTTCTCAGCGCCGGTGTAATAGATGTTTATCGCAGATGGGCACATGGAGAATACAGCTATGATCTTCTTCACTTGGTCGAAATGATAGGAAATGCCGCTAAGACCGGCCTCGCTCCTTATTTGATTAGCAAATAGTTTCAATTGCAGTAAAGCATGTTTCTCATCCACCAAAAAACTCCGGGCCGAGCCCGAAATTTTTCATTTATCAGCATTTTCTCTAATACAAGAGCATTGACATTCATTTTGTCCATCTTGCGGAGCGCAAATGATTGGGTTTTGAGTATTTTTTGAGTACTGGATGAGGATGATGTCGCTGTACCCCCTCTCTTTACTGGGTTTCAGGCTCGCGTAATGAACTTCGAGCCCCTGTCGAAATGCGAGCTTGTCGAGTATTTCGCAAGATTCCCGACCTTACGGCAACGCCGTATGATCCGGAGGGAGCCTTATCATCCACCACAGACCTCCGAGAAATCGGAGGCTTTTCTTTTGTCACGAAGAAAGCGGTAGATAATTCATTATCTACCGCCTCGGATTATATATATCACTATTCAACTTTCTATAACAAGATCGCGCCTTCGCTTCCTCGAACCGGATATTTATCAAGCTGGCCTTTAAGATGGTCTCTCATCTCGTGTATCGCCTGGATCATTGCATCCTTATCCCTCGGCAGCATGCCCTGCATAGGGATTATATTGGATGGATGCAACCCAAAGTAGTAGGTGTTATCGAGTTCAAGTAAGCTTATCAGTTCCTCCTGCTCATCCAGAAGCTGGCCGAATGTGCATTCGGGGAATGCTCCGCTCTTCATGTCCCGGTGCAGACTGCATCCCGGGTCAGTGTGAAGTGTACCCATAAACAATATAGGTGGCTGAACTGCATTGATCAGTCTGGCCGATGCTTCTGCGTTCTCATGTACGAGATCAGCGCCCGCACCTCCCAATATTATATTCAGGCAATACTCTATTCTAGCCTTCTTTAACCTGTTCAGTTCGTATATCGCCTCTTCTGAGGTATGCCCCTTGTTCAGTCTTTCCAGTGCCGCATCCAACCCGCTCTCGACCCCGATGTTCAGATCGTTGATGCCAAGTTCATGCAGCATCTGCAGTTCTTCATCGGTCTTGCCTTTAATGTTCTGTATCGATGCATACATCGCTATCGTGTTCACCTTAGGCAGTTTTGCATGTATCGCTTCAGCGATTTGCTTCAGTCTTTCAGCCGACAGGCAGAATGCATCTCCGTTCTCAAGAAAAACCCGTTCTACTCCCGGCCATAGTCTTGCTGCTTCATCTATGTCTGCAAGAACTTCTTCCATCGGACTGACCGCAAATGGTATGTCGTGATACATGTAGCAGAACGCACATTTATTGTGGCTGCATCCCGTGGTGACCTGCAGAAGCAGTGACTGTGCTTCCATAGGTGGTCTGTATATCGTTCCTGTATAGTTCATGATTTTATACCTGCATCAAACAGATTGTCCGCGCCTTTGCATCTCTCTGATAAGATCATCCACTACATCTGACATGTGTATCTGCTTAAGCTCATTCTCCATTGACTCCTGCACTTTCTGCAGTTTGCCATCAAGGGCTGTATGGATATTGCCGCCTACAACGCACGCCGGATGCGGGTTCTCATGGAAGTGGAAGAGTCCCTCCTCATTGATCGGATCGACTGCTTTGTACACATCATAGAAAGAGATCTCTTCAAGAGGCTTTGCCAGTCTGGATCCGCCGCTTCCCTGTCTTGCGTCTATCATCCCTGCTTCCTTAAGCTTACCCAGAACCGTTCTTATAATTACAGGATTTGCCTGAATACTGCTGGCCAGGACGTTGCTTGTGACTCTCATCTCATCCTGGAACAGGTCGATGAATGCCAATGCGTGGATCGCGATTGTGAATCTGCTTGTTATCTGCATTTTCCTTACTGCATTATTCTCCGAGCACGCTGATCCTCTCCTTTACATGAGCTGCGTTTTTGATCTCATCAACGATCGCGATCGCATAGTCTGCATATGAGATAATGCTTTCTCCTTTGCTGTTTGTTGTGAACTCCTCACCTGCGAGGATATACTTGCCGGTCCTCTCACCGTCAGCAGTGAACTCAGCTGCAGGGCTTACATATGTCCAGTTTACATCGTCATATGCGCGGAGAGCATCAAGTGCTTCCTTATGGGCTTTGAGTACAGGCATTGCTGCTTCAGGGAACTCAACTACATCAGCCACTGTCTTGGTGTGCTCAGGATCCATGTACAGGCTGCCTGCTCCGCCTACTACGATCAGTCTTGCATCGCTGCCCTTAAGAAGATCCGCAAGCATCTTTGCTGCATCAGGAACTGCGTGTACAGTATCCGGGGTCCATGCGCCTACTGCATCGACTACTACATCGAAACCTGCAAGGTCTTCCTTAGTGATGTCGAAGAGATCCTTAATGATCGCATTCTGTGCTGCGGACTTGTTCTCGCCTCTTACGATGGCGGTAACGTCCATGCCTCTGTTTACTGCTTCCTGTGCGATAAGTCTTCCTGCTTTGCCGTTTGCTGCTGCTACTGCTATTCTCATTTTATGTGTCCTCCTTGATGTTGTCAACTTAATTATTACAACTTGCAGATATAAAATAGCACCGTTGTGCAAACTTGTCAATAGTTTTATTACAACTTTTTTAATTGCATATAATCTAAGCTCAATACATTCCCATTTTTAGTCGAAGCAAGAAAAAAGCGCCAATCAGAGTCGGCGCAGTGCAAAATAATTTTATTATGTTGATTATTCCGCTTGCTTTTTCCCTTCATAAAACTCCGTGACTGTTTGATTAGTCTGAATGAGCACTGCAGACTGGCGGAATACTTTTACCATCTCATCTGCAGCTGAGTGCACCTGCTCGATGTCAGTGTCGCTAAGGTGGATAACAAGTGTGTATTCCTGATATTCCTTATCTTCGTCGACCCATCCGCCGCTTGCTTCCTGTATCGTGTACCCACCGAAATGATCTATCAGAATCTTTTCCGCTTCTTTTTTCGCCTTCTCCGGGGTAAACACAGGCTGGTTCGTATCCTTATCGTTTGTCCCGAGATACAGTACATACTGCGTATCCAAGCTCTCAGATTCTTTGCTGTCCGAATGCATAAATGTGACTGTCATTGCGACAGCAGAGATGAGAACAGCTATGATGCTCAATATGATTGCTGTTGTTGCTTTCTTTTCTGTCATATCATCCTCCCCATTTTTCGACTATAATACCACAAATGACTCAGATTGAGTTTTTTCATCCACTATCTTTTTTCATACCTGATTAATCAACTTGCTACTTGTTCAAGGAATTCCTTTGCCTCTTCGGCCCCTCCGCAGGACTTGAAACTTTCGGACACTTTTTCGGCGCATTCTTTGTAATCCGGCTCCTCTAAAACTTTTGTCAATGCATCGAGTATGTCTTCCTCGGAGATGGATCCCAGCCTGACTCCTGCACCAAGTTCCTCGGCTCGTTTGGCCACTGCATTCTGTTCCGGAGTCTGAGGGAAAAGCACAAGCGGCACTCCGTAGTACAATCCCTCGGAAGCCGAGTTCATGCCACAGTGAGTGATGAATGCATCGGCTATCGACAGAACTGCCATCTGATCCACCGACTCGTATACCCGTATGTTGTCAGGTAGTTCATCAAAATGATCATGATTGGTTCCCATGGAAATGATTACCTGCCAGCCCGTTGCGGCAAGCGCGTTAATACAATTACGATAAAACTCCTTGTTCTGATTCACAGTTCCCATCGATATGTATACGGTCTTGTCTGCAGTCTTTTCTATGGGCTTAGTTATCGGTCGCATTGACGGACCGATGAAATGATACCTGTCCGAGAAGGTCTCAGAGCATGGTTGGAAATATTTAGACGTGTATACGATTGTATTCGTGTCGTTATCGTTCTGCACGATGTCGAGCAAGCTCTTCACCGGATATCCCTTTTCACGTAGACGTTTCAGCTGCTTGTTGATACGTGGCATAGCAAAGATCATCTTGCCTATGTCCCACAAGTTCTCCTGCATATATTTCGCAGAATAGCGATTAAAAGCGAAAGTAGTAGTCGACGAGACATACGGCAAGTTATGTTTCATGGCTACGAGTTTGCCCCAAAATGCCACTGAATCGGAAACGACAATGTCCGGCTTAATTTCTTCGATGGCATGTGATGTCATATCGTCAAGAGCGAGTGTTGACGAAACCAGAAGTTCAGTCGCAAAGACCTTGTCCTTGCCGACTCGATCCGCATTATCTTTATCTTCCATTTCGAAGTCGTATCCGTCACAGCTTATGAATGTCGCACCGGCAGACTCGATCTTTTCTCGAAATTCCTCAAACGAAAAATACCAGATCTGATGTCCGGCTTCAGTAAGCTTTTTAACCACTCCGAGCGTCGGATTAGTGTGTCCGTGCGCAGGGATACAAAACCAGGCAACCCTCATTACTTCTCACCGTCCTTATCTCCTATAAATCCAGATCTTTGTTTTGCTTCATTTCGATCATAACAGTTTTTCTGAGTTCGTGAAGTACGACAGCCCGTCCTTCGGGAATATCGAACCAAGTGTCTATGTGAGTTGTAGGTCCGTATGCCGGGAAGTAGTACACGGATTTACCCTCAAAAGCTCCGATCTCCGACGCCAGAAGCTGCGTCCTTTTTATATGGAATCCGGCGGTTACAATGCCGACCTTAAACGGCGAATGTCCGCAGCCGTTTGCTCTTGATTCGTTGTCAAGTTCATGTACTATACCGTTTGAAAATAACAGATTTTGTTTTGTATATCTCGCTCTGTTTTCCATATAGATCTGCTCCTCTGCTACCCCGCATGACAGCAGATAATCCGCCATAAATTCAGCTTCGGTCTTCAAACCATCCTTGTGAATATTCCCGCCGCTGACGATGTATTTCATTTCGGGATTGTTTTTCCCGATTTCAAATGCACACTCTGCTTTATATCCGCAGTTGCGGCTGCCTAAAACGACCAGCACATCAACCGGCTGGTTCATATCATACGGGCCTCCGAAAATGAAATGATTGACAAGCGGCAGATTCTCTTCTTTTTCTTCGGGATGCTCCGCAAATCTGCTTATCGTCGACTCAACTTCACGCGAAACATCGGCTGCCTCATACTCCATTTTTTCCTCTGCCGTTGCAGTCTCAGCCAGTTCGAGGAAACAATCCATTTTCTCTTGGTGCAGGCGCATGACGCAGTCGAAGTATCCCGGTATATGTCGCGACGACATAGACTGTTCGCTCCTTTGTATGTAACGCAGCATGATTAATGCCGATGTGACTACGCATGGATTGCTGCTTTCGTATTTCGCGCAGGCTTTCAGGAAAGCGAAGTTAAACAGGCGGTCTTCACCGAATTCAATCCCCTCTTCAAAACGAATCCCCTCACGTTCGATCAGCTCTCTCTTATAAAATTTGTTGCAGTTGGAGTACACCAAAAGCTGGCGTGTCCTGATGTACTGATCCGCAAAAGCGCCCGCGGTTTCATAAACACCGTCTTTAACGGTCCAATACTCGTTATTCCCCCTTAGTGGCACTCGTTCTATCCCGAAGATATATAAATCGGCACCGCTTTCGGTCAGAGGAAGGCTTTTGCTCAGGAAATCTTCTCGATAGCAGTCATCGCAATCCATGAAAGCAACGTACTCGCCTTTCGCCATGTCAAGACCTTTGTTCCTTGCTCCTGAAGCTCCGCCGTGGTCCCCGTAGCAGATGTGCAAATTATGCCGACTGTCTTCAAGTTCCTGCAGTTTTTTTGCGGTTCCATCAGAAGATCCGTCATCGACAATTATCAGTTCACAGTTCTCCGGTAGTTGGTTCAATACAGAGCCCGCAGTTTCATCAAGTATGTCCTCACAATTATATGCCGGTATGATTACAGTTAATAAAGTTTTCATAGTTTAAGTTTGTCCTATGTATTGCTGAAATGGAAAAGCTCCGCTTATTCGAGCCTGAATATGCGGAGCTTATATTTATGCTCTGCAGTTAAATTGCCTGAGTGTCTCGGATGTTTCTGATCATCGCGTTCTCATCCTCCGTCTCCGTATTCCACTCAGGATCGTAGAAGAGGTTGAGTCTGAGTTCATTTGAGATCTCCCTCAGAAGTTTGCAGCCCGCTATGCTGTTTCCCTGCGGATCGAGAGCAGGTCCGAAAACTCCGAGTCCGGCACGTTTGTCCGAAACGGAGAGAAGTCCTCCGCCTACTCCGGATTTTGTAGGGATGCCTACTTTGATTGCAAAAGCACCTGAGCCGTCGTACATGCCGCAGGTCAGCATCAGAGTTTTAACTATACGTGCGGTGCGCGATGACATAAATCTTCTGCCGGTCTCTTCGTCAACACCGTCATTTGCCAGTATGACCGCGAGATTGGCAAGCGACTCTGCCGTTACGTTCATCGAGCACATCTTTGTATAGAATCTGAGCGTGTCTTCTACATCCGTTGTGATTATGCCCTTGCTCTCAAGGAGGTATGCAATAGAGCGGTTCCTGGAGCAGGTCTTCATCTCTGAATCGAATACATCATTGTTTAGTTCAATGTCCGGATCCGCGCATACATTTCTTGTGTATCTCACCATATCCTGGAATGATACTTCAGGAAGCAGCAGTCCGCAGACTGCGAGAGCCCCCGAATTGATGAGCGGGTTGTAAGGCTTTGAGTTGTTGACGTCGAGTTCTACCAGGGAGTCAAATGCTTCTCCTGATGGCTCCATGCCCACCTTTCTGAATACGGCTTTGAGGCCGCAGACCTCAAGTGCCACGATAAGCATAATGACTTTGGATACAGACTGCATGGTGAATCTCACATCATAGTCACCGAGGCAAATCTTTTCACCGATGAGCGGATTCATTACGATACCGAGCTGGTGCGGATCTGCTTTGCCGAGCTCCGGTATGTAGGTAGCGACTTTTCCTTTCGGGATCTCCTCTCTGGCCAAGTCCATAGCTTTTTTGATGATTTCAGTAGCCTTGGATTGTTCTTGAAGCTCATAATGCTTCTCTACGGTCAGTTGTTTACCGCTGTCATTTTTCTTCGTTTCTTGTTTTTCGGACATCTCTTTTTCCTTTCTGGATCAATACATCCGTGCAAGATATGCACACCCCTTCGGTCTAATAATACCTTATTTACGGTATTTTGTATCGTTAGATAATGATATATTAATATTCGCTTCTATTGTAAACAAAAATGGTAGAGAGACTCTACCATTTTTTGAATTTACACCTTGTGGGCTAAAGACCGTCTTTTACTTCCAGCAGTCTACCTGGTCATCTCTGAGGCCAATGTCAGCTGCCTTGAAGTGAGGGGCTTTGCCTTCTTTCTTCTGCTTGTTATAGTCGTCAAGTGCTTTTACAGCAACTCCGCCCAGGATAGCGATAGTAGGAATGTTGCATACTACCATGAGTCCCTGGAACATGTCGGCTGTATCCCATACGATTCCTGCGCTGGAGATAGCACCGAAGAATACGAGAGCGATAGCGATTGCTCTGAAGATCATAACCTCGGTCTTAGTCATATCTCTCTTGAGGATGAATGCGAAGCAGCCCTCGCAGTATGAATAGTTACCGATAAGTGTTGTGAATGCGAACAGTGTCATCGAAATTGCGATGAATACAGGTCCGAATCCGCCGAGGGATGTCTGGAGACATGTCTGTACATAACCTGCTGCGTCAGCTCCGCCGTCTTCGAGTACAAAGTCTGCAGGATTAACACCCATTGTGGACAGGCACATGAATGCTGTAGCCGAGCAGATCAGAAGCGTATCGATGAATACAGACAGTGTCTGTACGAGACCCTGCTTAACCGGGTGTGCTACATCAGCCTTAGCAGCTGCGTTTGGAGCAGAACCCATACCAGCCTCATTGGAGTAGAGTCCTCTCTTGAGACCCCACATGATTACGGAACCTGTGAATCCTCCGAAGATAGCCTGGAAGTCAAATGCTGTGCTGAAGATCAGGCTGAACATTGCTCCGAAGTTCTTTGCGTTGAGCACGAGTACAACGAGTGACATTGCAACGTAGAGAACTCCCATTACAGGTACGAGGAATCCTGTTACGTCTGTCAGTTTCTTGGCACCGCCGAGAATGGTTGCTGCGAAGAATACTGCGAGGATAACACCGATTACCATCGGTGTGGATTTCTCGTTATAGAATGAGAAGGTTGCAAAGGTCGACTGCAGATTGAATGCAGCGAGCATGTTGTATCCTACTGCGTATGTGAAGATAATCAGAATGGAGAACAGTACTCCGAGCCATCTCTGGCCGAGTGCGTTCTGCATATAGTACGAAGGTCCTCCGTAATATGTGCCGTCATCTGCCTTCTTCTTATAAATCTGAGCCAGTGTTGACTCGATGAATGCGTTAGCTCCGCCAAAGATAGCGGTGATCCACATCCAGAAGATTGCTCCCGGGCCACCGAGTACGATAGCGGTACATACACCGATGATGTTACCTGTACCTACGCGGGATGCGGTGGATACCATAAGAGCTCCGAACGATGAGATTCCCTTTTCATCAGCAGGTTTTTCGCTGACTACTTTGAACATCTCTTTGAACATACGAACCTGTACGCCCTTTGTTCTGATTGTGAAGTAGATACCTACCGCAATCAGGAACAGCGGAACGACATAAGGTCTGTAGAGTATGTCATTCATAAATCCTACAAAACTACTCATTTATTTATCTCCTTTTCCATAATTCTATAAAATACCTTACAGCCTGTACATTGTATCAAGCATTACCCTATTTTGTCTATATCACAGGCAAATGTCGACCATTTTATGAACATATTTTAATCGTTAGGATGCTCCGAATCGTCCAATTCGACATGAACCAGGCTTTCCGCTTCAGATTCCGCCCTATGTTCCTCCACGGCCTTTGCAAGACGCGCGTGGAGACCTGTCAGCGCATCAAAGGGTGCGAACTGCTTGGCCCTCTGTTCCCGCGACATCGGAGTCCTGATTTTTGAGCCGGTTTTCTTAAAGCCCTCCGGTTTATCCCTGTTCTTGTTATAAATACTGTAATCAAATTCACTCATTTCTAATACCTACTCCTTGTGGCCTCCGATCTGGTGGTTTCTCTCTATAGTCGTGGCGGCTTTTTCAAGATCCATAGCTCGAACCATGGCGTCTTTGCCGTATTTGTTTCTTATCTGATTAACCGTATCCTGCAAGGCGGTGTCCCGTTTAATCTTGCTCTGCATCTCACGCACCGGATCTTTTGAATCCCTCTCCCTGGCCTGTCCTTTGGTGACGCCTTCTTCTTTGTCCTCTTCATCCATCAAATCGAATAGCGTCACTTGTTTGTCCGCATCACGGGGCCTTATGTTATTGAAATTAACAAACATGCGTCTTACGGGATAATCCTTGACTGTTATTTTCTCGTAAAGTTCCGCCACGGCCGGCATAATTACCGATGTCGCATCTATAGGTATGCTGAACGATACAGAGCCTCTGGACATCGGAACGCCGAGTTTATTGGAATATCCGACAAGAATCGAGACATTAGGGCTTACCATTCCGATTTCACTCATCTCGTGACAGAGCTGCTCTGTCATTTCCTTGATGATTAAAAGCCCCTCTTCATTTGTATAATCCCTCATAAGCACCTGCCCGTGAGAAAGCGAGCGGCTCTTATTCTTGTAGCCCCTGATGTCCTCCATAGTGGTCGGCTCTATTCCGTATGCGTGGTCGAGCACGAGTTCCGCATCTATTCCGAACATCTTATATGCCAGGTCTTCATCCATAGCGGCAATATCCCGCATGGTATTGATTACTATTCTCTCCAGCTTTTTCTGGGTTTGGCGTCCTATTCGCCAAAAATCCGAAAGTGGCCTGTGATCCCACAATGTCTCTCTGAACGACTCGTGGTCGAGCACGCCTATGAAGTCGTCCGCGTGTTTTGCAATTATATCCATAGCGATTTTAGCCAGATAGAGGTTAGGTCCTACCCCGGCCGTCGCTCTTATTCCGACTCTCTCGTAGACCTCTCTCATCAAAAGCTCCGCCATCTCTTTTGAAGTCTTGTCGTAGCGTTTCAGATACGGGGTCACATCGATAAAAACTTCGTCTATCGAGTAAATGTGCATATCCTCAGGTGCTATGTAATCGAGATAGACTTTATATATCTTGGCCGCGTATTCGACATAGAGGTTCATTCGAGGCGGTGCCATTATATACTCGAAACTCTTCGGTATTTCAAAAACCCTGGCGCGGCCGCTGACGCCTTTTGCTTTAAGGGATGGAGATACGGCAAGGCATATGGTCTTGTCGCTGCGGGTCGGATCCGCAACGACAAGGTCGGTCGCCATCGGGTCGAGCCCGCGCTCGACGCATTCGACCGATGCATAGAAAGACTTGAGGTCTATGCACACATATGCCTTGCCCCGAGTCTCCTTTTGCATCAGCTCGCGTCCGCGCTCCGCAATAATTCTTTCCTTGTCTGCTGCGTTCATTTGCGTATCCTCTTTCAAATGACTGCATCCTCCAAAGTGCGATTTGCAAAAAGGGAGGCTGGGTTGCCTCCCTTTAGTATTGTTTAGTGTGATTTACTCTCTTATTTTACAGTTTTGTCATCGATACTGCAATCATCTATTTGACAAAGGTCTCTCCGTCGAGCTTGCCGCAAACCCATTGGCCCTTTGCGATTCTGATCCAGTTGTTCTTAACCTCGAGGGCCTTAACTTTTGTTCCGCTCTTGAGAACTGCGGTTGTTCCGGAGTATGACTGTTTCTTGAGAGTACTGCTCAAGCTGTTTCTGCTGACTTTAGCATAGCTTGTTCCCGGACCCTTCCTGACATTCATATCATCAAGAAGTGTGTATGTGTTGCCTTTTTTGATTGTAACACTTTTTACAGCTCCGCCCTTTGACTTTGCCTTATTGGCATAAGTCAGGTAGTTTGCACATCTTTTGTTGAGCGAGGTGCTCGCACTTCCCGTTGTCTTGCTTGCAACAGTGATAGGCACGAGAGCATATCCGCCGTATTTGCCTATGCCTTTTATGTATGCGTATGCCGCACCCTTTCTGTTGTTGCGGATTCCGCCTACTATATAATCTTTTCCCTGTTTGAGAGTATAGCTTCCGTTTGTGATAGTGAATTTCGGTTTCTTTGCATCTGCAAGTGAAAGAGTTGTCTTTCCCTTGATGGTTGTCAGCGGTTTTGCATTAACGCTTTTCTTCACATACCAGAAGTTTACATCGATATTACCTCTTGTGCCGAGGTAGGACTTCAGTCCGTCAATCTTAGCGCTGCTGGAGTACTGCCACTTGGAGTAGTTAACAGCTGACTGGCACCTTGAGTAATACTGTGCGCACCAGAGATCCACATCAGATGCAAATTTGCTTGTATCCAGATAGCTCCTGAAGAAAGTCAGGTTGGCATAGATGCCCGGTGTATATCCTGCCGACTTAACCGCATTGCAGAATGCAACAGCAGCGTTTGTAGCGTTGGATTTGCTGATGCCGTACATTCTTCCGGCTCTTCCGCCTGCAAACTCATAGTCCATATATACAGGGAGTTCCAGTTTGTTCGGAGTGATTCCGAGAGCCTTGAGTCTCTTAATTGCGTACTCAGCCTCTTTCTTACCCTCTGCTGCATTCTTTGCCTGAGAGAATACATAAACGCCTGTCATAACTCCTGCTGCCTTGGCATTTTTGAAGTTGTTCTTGAAAGCGCTGTCATTGTTAAGTTTCAGAGATCTTGGTCCGAAGTTTGTATATGTAACTCTAATGATTGCATAGTCAACTCCGTCCTTCTTTGCTGCTTTCCAGTCACAGTTTTTAGACTGCCATGCGGAGACATCCACTCCGTGTACAATGAGTCTTCCCTTATAGTTGCCGTTATGCGTATAGGTTTTGCCTAAAAACGGGCTCTTGCCATTGAACGAAGCAGCCTCTGCAGGTGCGCTTACCAGTGCTGTTGTTGCAAACACTGAAAATGCAAGAAGGCATACAACTGCACTTCTTACAATCTTTCTTAAATTCTTCTTTACTGTAAATCTCACTTTTCTACCTCTTTCTCAAACTCACATCAATAAAACTCACTTTGTGATGTGAGGCGATTGTATCAGAAAGTAGCTACTTCTGGCTCGCAAGGTTTACATATATTAAGATTCTTTATATACAGCACCGGACCCTTCTCTTTGTAAGCTTCGGCGTATTCTGCGCGCACTTTTGCGCTTATCTCAACCCAGTCTCCGACCTTAAGGTCGACAGCACCCGAATAGTAAGCCAAAAGACCGGCAAACTGTATGTCCGCCTCGCAGCAGGTCATAACGTGACGTCCGAAGGCAAACTGACCGTCAGGAAGCTCCTCAGACAGTGCAACTCTGCCTTTGAGTTCCAGGATCTTACCGTCGTAGTCATCCTCGTTCTCGTTGATATCGCGGTACCACTCGGCGTACCACTCATCCTCGATCTTGATTCTGGACTTGTTCATGTCGTACGGCAGCGGATCTATGATGTCATCCGGCTCGATGTCATCCGGCCCGTACTCGTAGACAATCATATTTTTTCTGTTGGCAATTCTGACCTCTTTGTGGAAAGGCATCTTGTCGAAACCCTTCTCGCAGCGATTGAATACAACCATATCCGCCGTCTGCATTTTATTGAAACAGAGCTGACGCATATTTTTGTTGTACATCATAAATGTGCCCGCATCAAAGAGAGCCATTTCCTGAGCAATCAGCCAGCCTTCCGGCATAGCGGCAAAGAACTTCTGGTTTTCCCACATGCCGTTGTACTCAACGACCACTCTGTCAAATCCGCCCTTTGATGCAATAATTGCAAGATTTGCAGGGTTCAACTCGGCCTCGTTCTTTATCACTTCAACTCTGACTCCCGGACCGGCGAACTTCTCAGGCTCGTACTCGACTTCGCCGCGTTCGCACACAAGCAAAAGAGTCCTTCCGTCGTTTCCAAACTCCGGACTCTCCAGTGTTTCCTCTATGAATGTCGTCTTACCGGATCCGAGGAAACCGGTAAAGAAATATACAGGTCTTTCACTCATGACAGTTTAAACATCTCACTCAGTTTTTCTTTATTGATTCTGGTGCCGATTACGACTACCATGCCCGTGGCCTCGGCCTCGGTCTCTCTGACCTCGCCTTCGCCCGGCACGTAATCGAACTCGAGCCATCCGCCGGCGGCATTCTCTACGATGCCCTTTGCACGAAGAACTTCCCCGCACTCGTCGAGGCTGTCCAAAATCTCTTCAATCTCTTCTTTTGTGTATTTGTTGCTCGTCTCTGCACCGATCTCATCAAACACCTCGTCGGCGTCATGGCCGTGGTGGTGATGGTGGTGACCGCAGCCACAGTGCTCATCGTGATCGTGGTCGTGGTGGCAGTGCTCGTGGTCGTAGTCGTGATCATGATGGCAGTGCTCGTGGTCGTGATCATGATTATGGTGGCTGTGCTCATGGTCATGATTGTGATCATGGTGGCTGTGCTCATGATCATGATGATGCTCGTGCTCGTGGGCTTCGAGTTCCTCGTACGCCTCTTCTCTCAACTTGTCGAGTTCGGCATTGAGGGTCTTCTCCTCTTCCATAACGGCAAGCATCTTGGCGCCCGTGAGCTGGTCCCACTCGGTCGTAACGATATTGGCATCCGCGTTCAGTGTCCTGATGTCCTTTACGATAGCATCGAGTTCATCCCCGCTCATGCCCTGCTGATGCGAGAGGAATATGGTTCCGGCATGTTCCACCTGGTTTGCGAAGAATTCTCCGAAATTGTCCATATACATCTTGTGTCTCTTCGCATCTACGACAGTCGTAAACGCGTTGAGTTCGATGTTTTCATTATGCAAATCCTGCACCGCGATGATTACGTCAGAAAGTTTGCCGACGCCCGACGGCTCGATGAGTATGCGATCGGGATTGTACTGTTCGACCACTTCATTCAGTGCTTTGCCGAAATCCCCGACAAGGGTGCAGCAGATGCATCCTGCTACCATTTCGTTAATCTGAATGCCCGAGTCGCGAAGGAATCCCGTATCGACTCCTATCTCGCCGAATTCGTTTTCGATGAGCACGATGTTTTTCGTGTCGTAGCCCTCGATGATGAGTTTCTTAATCAGTGTTGTCTTTCCTGCTCCGAGAAATCCGGAGAAAATATCTACCTTTGTCATTTTAGTCCTTTCTTATGACGAGAAAACGACTCCTCGTCTCGGAGTGTTTCCTCATCATTGCTTTCTTATTTTACAATATGAAGTATACCACCTTTGTTGAGATTTGATACACGGATAATTATAATGATTTCATGAAATTTGAGATGAACGAGAGAAAAGGGGAAATACTTGTAGGGACAGCGCTGGCTCTCAGGGGGAGTTCGCTTTTGTTTTCCAAGATAGCGATGCAGACGATGGGCCCGTTTCTTTTGATGGGCTGCCGTAACCTCATCGCTTTTGTTTTGATTTCATTTCTGTTCAGAAAACAGCTTGCACGCGTGACAAAGAAAGAACTTTTCCACTCTGCACTTCTCGGGCTTGCCCTCTTCCTCTCTATGGCTTTCGAGCTGAAAGGACTTCAGACAACGAGTTCAACGGTCACAGCATTTCTTGAGGGCACTGTAGTTGTGATGGTGCCTATTATCACTTGTGTACTGGCCCGAAAACTCCCGGACAAGATGACTGTCATTTGTTCACTGATCGCTCTTGCGGGAGTTGGCTTTCTGACACTTAAAGGTGACCGCGTGGGTTTCAGCACCGGAGAACTTCTGGTTCTCGGCGGAGCTTTTTGGTACTCGACTTCCGTGCTCGTAACAGATCACGCTGCCAAGAATGACGATCCGATGCACATTGCTATTTATCAATTGCTGTTTATAGCTCTGTTCGGTTTTATCGGGGCATTGTTCTTTGAGGAAATTCGCATGCCGGCAAGCAGCACAGAATGGAGTGCTATTATCGCTCTTGCCGTCATATGCAGCGGCGTCGGCTTCACCATACAGCCTCTTGGACAGAAATACACCACTCCGGAGCGTGCAGGTCTTCTGACTGTTTTGAATCCGCTGGCCGCAGCAGCACTCGGCATCATATTCCTGCATGAAAAAATGACTTCGGGCATCATCGTCGGAGCCATTCTAATAATCATCTCCATTGTCTATCCGTATCTTGTCTCTATGCGCAAGACTCAAGGTTAATCCGCATTATTTCATTACAAAAGCAGGCCGAGGCCTGCTCTTTATATGCCTGTTTTATACCAGGAAATCGTCCGGGTTGGCTTTGTAGTCTGAAAGTTTGTACGGGTCAAAGGCGCCCTGGTCGGTGACCACGCCAGTGACGAGTTCCGGCGGTGTGATGTCGAAGGCCGGATAGTAGCCTTTGACATTAGGATTTGCTGTCGGAGTGCCCATAGCCTCGAGTACATCGGCGGCGTTACGCATCTCTATGTGTACCGTGTCTATCGTCGGATGGCCCTGATCAGGTGCTCCGCTCACATAGTAAGGAACGCCGTGGTACTTCGCGGCGATGGCAATCTGATAAGTCCCGACTTTATTTACAATATGTCCGTCGCAGCATATAACATCGGCTGCGGATGTGAATATATCTACGCCTTCGTTTTTCATAACCGCACCAGGCATATTGTCGGTGATGACGGTGGTATCAAAACCCATGTCATGGCAGACCGTAGCGGTCAGGCGCGAGCCCTGGAAGAACGGCCTGGTCTCAGGGCAGAACAGTTTGATATCTTTGCCCTGTTTCTTCGCTTCTCTGAGCATCATACCGACTATGGTCTCGGCGAAACACTGGGTCATAACGGTTCCGTGTGACGGAAAGAGTTCCGCAAGATAGCGCCCGGCAATTCCGATTCCTGCGTATCTGGTGTTGTTTTGCTCTATGGAGAACTCCTTGATTGCCTCGGAGACATCTGCCGCGCCGGACGCGAGTGCCTCGCGGGCTACGACCAGGCAGGCCTCACAGATCTTTTGCATGCGCCAGGTCGTAGTAGGCCGAGCGTGCGAGATCGTGTATGCGGCGTCCTCAAGATAGGCAATCTGCTCGGCCTCGGCGCGGCCCCTGCACTCGTATGCAGCAAGAGCCATACCCATCGAGCAGGCCACATAAGGACCGGCGCTCTGGGTCACCATATCTTTGATGGCCTGTGCTACCTCCTGATGTGTGCGGCAGCTGACCTTGCGTACCTCAATCGGATATACACGGCGGTCGAGTATATCCACTCTGCCGTCCTCGTACCAGGCTATATTCTCATATTGCAGCATCCATGCTAAGTCTTTATCTTGTCTTTCCATTACTGCTCACTTTCTTTATATTTGGACAATAACGGCTCGTACGCAGCTGCTCCGACATCGTTTCACTCGTCGCTCGCAGGCGTACTGCGTAAAGGAATTTCCTAAGCTCTGTCTTCGCTTTCGCTCGCCAATCGCTTGGACAATTCCTCTTCTTCAAGCTCGCGGTAGGCGACTTTGCCGACGAGCGTCTTAGGAAGTTCCTTCCGGAATTCGATGTCGTAAGGCATGGCGTATTTCGCTATATGTTTCCTGCCGTAGTCCATCAGTTCCTGCTTCAATGCATCATTCGAAACAATTCCTGCCGCAGGCATGATGAACATCTTTACCTTTTGCATTCTGTAACTGTCAGGAACCCCTATGGCGCAGCTCATCTGAACTTTATCGTGCGCATCGAATATGTTTTCAAGCTGCGCAGGATAGATGTTGTATCCGGAGGACACTATCATCCTTTTGGCTCTTCCCTTGAAATGGATGAAACCCTCTTCATCCATAGTGCCGAGGTCTCCGGTGTAGACCCAGGTGAGTCCGTCCGCATGTGTCCTCATAGTCTCGGCCGTCTCCTCCGGCATATCCAGATATCCCTGCATCACTGTCGGTCCTGCAAGCAGTATCTCACCCTCTTCATTGTACGGAAGTTCCTCATCCGTCCCCGGCTTTACTATCTTGTAGTAGGTATCCGGGAACGGAATGCCTATACTCCCCTCTTTATACATCTGAGGCGGCGTCAGGCAGGATGCCGTCACGCACTCAGTAGTGCCGTAACCCTCTCTCACCTGAACTTTGCCATTATGATCGAAGAGGAATTTATCCAGTTTTTTCTTGAGTTCTATCGAAAGTGAATCCCCGCCGGAGAACACTCCCTTAAGCGATGACAGATCTGCTCCTTTCATCGTCGGAAGTCTGAGAAGCGCCTCGTAAAGCGTCGGCACTCCCGCGATGAAGTTGCATTTGTATTTCGTAATCAGTTTGGCGTAGCTCTTCGGGGTAAATCTCGGAACGAGTACGCAGCGACCGCCCTTGGCCAGCATAGTGTGTATGCAGACTCCGAGTCCGAAGCCGTGGAAAAGCGGCATAGCGGCGAGCATCTTATCCCCCGCCCTGAACATCGGATTGGCTGCGACCACCTGCTCTGCAAGTGCGTTAAAATTCATATTTGTAAGGACTATACCCTTCGTAGTTCCCGTCGTTCCGCCCGAGTAGAGTATTACTGCCGGGTCATCCGGCTCTCTCTCCACTCTGTACTCGTATCCGCAGTGGCGTCCGAGCCCCGTAAAAGCAGGCCATTGGAACACCGGCGCGTCCTTCGGAATCCTCTCGATCTTCCTGCCCTCAGTCAGCATATATCCAACGCGAATAGGTCTTGTAAGCTCATCCCTGATACGGGCGATGATGACATTCTGTATCTTCGTATT
>JAFREV010000155.1 GCA_017434685.1 Mogibacterium sp. | reverse complement strand
TATTCATATTTGTCTGATTATCTCCGATATTATTCAGAGCCTCGTAGACTATTCCGCTAGTGAAAGAACCGTCTCCGATTACGGCGGTCACCTGATAATCTTCGCCGGCAAGATCCCTTGCCACCGCCATTCCGTAAGCAGCACTTACGGATGTGCTGGAATGGCCTGTCTCATATACATCATGTTCACTTTCTCTCGATTTCGGGAAGCCTGACATTCCCTTGAACTGTCTCAGAGTATCAAAGCCTTCTGCCCTTCCGGTGAGTATCTTGTGGACATATGATTGATGACCGACATCATAGATTATCTTATCTCTCGGAGAATCAAACACTTTCATAAGAGCAATTGAAAGCTCGACTATACCGAGGTTAGATGCGATATGTCCGCCTGTTTTGGAGACTTTATCAATCAGAAACTCCCTTATATCAGAACTGAGTTCTACGAGCTCTTCTGTTGATGCGGTCTTGCAAATATTAATTAGGTCATCTTTATAAAGATCGTATTTCATATGAATTACATCTTCCTGCTTTCCAGTTGTGAAGCGAGTGCAGTAAAGAAACCCTCGCTGTCGTATTTTGAAATTGATTCTTTTGCTTCGACGGTGAGTTTATGTAAGTCTTCTTTGGCTTTTTCAAGTCCGTGTACAGAAGCATAATTGCATTTGCCCTGCTCGCTGTCTTTGCCGAGAGTCTTTCCCAGCAGCTTTTCATCGCCTTCGATGTCAAGAATGTCATCGAGTATCTGAAATCCGACACCGATATCAAGAGCATATGTAGTAAATGCTTCAATCATATCATCGGCTGCGTTTGCAAGCATAAGACCGGCTCTTGTCGGTGCGGCAATAAGATCTGATGTTTTGTGAAGCTCGATAAATGAAATCAAATCTTCGGATACATCACTGCTTTTCTCCGAAATAACATCAGCGGTTTGTCCTGCAATCATTCCCGACGCGCCTGCTTTTGACAAGATTTCGTGAGCAGCCTTTGAGTGTGCGTACAGAGCATCTGCGTCACCTTCAAGAGATAGTGCTTGTTTGGCGATAAGTTCAGCGGCAGAGTTTAGGAGACCATCTCCTGCCAGTATTGCCATAGCCTCTCCGTAGACTTTGTGATTTGAAGGTTTTCCCCTTCTCATATCGTCATCATCCATTGCCGGCAAATCATCATGTATGAGTGAATAAGTGTGTATAAACTCAACGGCACATGCATAAGGTAGAGCTTTTTTAACATCCCCGCCGGCGAGATCACAGGATGCGAGAAGAAGCACGGGTCTGATTCTCTTGCCCCCTATACTGAGGCTGTATCCCATGCTTTCTTTAAGCACCTCGGCATAGACTCCGGTATCCGGGAGAAAAGAAAGCAGATTATCCTCTATAAGAGCTTTATACTCATCAAAACTAAGCATCTTTGAGTTCTCCGTTCTCATAGATTTCTATCTTCTGAGCTGCTTCATCTAAAATCTTTTTGCAATACTCTGCCTCTTTCATGCCTTCATCAAAGAGTTTGAGAGAGTCCTCGAGTGTTGTTGCCTGTTTGCTGATTTCAGTCGCCGCATTCTGTAGCTTGGCGAGTGATTCAGTAAAAGATTTGCCTTCCATATCAGTTGTCCTTTCTTATGTCGGAGGCGGTTGCCGTGAAGCTTCCTCCGGTCATCCTGATTGTATATTCACTTCCGGTCTTGATCTTTGAAATGTCCGGAATAATATGTCCTTTATCATCGGTTACTGCAGCATAACCCTTGGCAAATACCTGTCTCGGATCGTTTTCTTTTAATACTATGAGAGCCTTGTCTACTACGGATGACGCCTCACTGATTCTTGACTTTATATTTGCCAGCAGTAAGTCCGATCTTGAATTAAGCAGCTGTCTCTCCGCTTCTGTTTTGTTCACGGCGGACATGACAAGTTGCTCTTTGAAGTAATCTATAGTATCCCTCAGTTCAAAAGTGTTCATAACGGTCATGTCGGCTGCAGCTGTAGGAGTTTCGGCTCTCGCATCCGCAACCATATCACTTATAGAGAAATCTGATTCATGGCCGACGGCACTGATGACGGGTATCTCAGAGGCAAATATTGTCCTGCATACTTCCTCATCATTGAATGCCGCAAGATCTTCAGGCGATCCGCCGCCTCTTCCTACGATGAGAGTGTCTATCCTCAGACCGTCTTTGGCCAATTTATTGGCCTTTTCAATATTTTCGCAGATGCTTCTGACAGCCCCCACTCCCTGAACGAGTGTCGGGAATATCAGTATATCCGTAAAATCGTTCTTGGCTGTGATGATTTTGCGAATATCTTCTATTGCAGCACCGGTTGACGAAGTTACTATACCTACCCTGTAAGGAAAATCGGGAATCGGTTTTTTATAATTTTTGTCAAATAAACCTTCTTTTTCAAGGAGTTCTTTAATGCGGTTAAACTCCGCCATCAAATCTCCCTCACCTACGGCTTCGACATGCCTGATGCTGAGTGAATATGTGCCGCCTTTGGCATAAGGACTTATATCGCATACGGCAACTATTTTCTTGCCGTTTTCAACG
>JAFREV010000013.1 GCA_017434685.1 Mogibacterium sp. | reverse complement strand
TTCTTATCTACCTCGGAGAAACTGACATCCGTCATAAGCCCCATAATAGGAAGCGGCAGAGTTTCATATACCTTGCCGTTTTCAACCACGGTGTATCCGCCCTGAACGCGGATAATCTCATTAACGGCAGTTGCGATGTCTTCGTCGTTATCTCCGATTACTATTATATTGTGTGAATCGTGAGATACGGATGACGCAATAGCTCCGCCTTTTATGCCATAACCCTTGGTGACGGCAACTCCTATCTTGCCGCTGTTGTGATGTCTTTCGACCGCGGCGATTTTAAGATATCCGTCCTTTGGAACAAAATTATCTGTCCTGGCTATTGCCTTTTTGATGTCCTGTGTGACTATCTGCTTAGGCTCCATTCCGATGATATGTGTAGTCTTGTTTCTGATCGGAAGTTTGAAGTCTTCGGCTTTTACCTTGTCGAGGTTGACCGTGCGCTTAAGATGTGCCGGGCATTTCCTTACCTTGACAGGCGCCTTTTTGTCTATAAGTTTTCCTTTGTGGTAAACATCGATAATCTTGAAGTCCTTCATGTTATTAAAGATGACGAGATCGGCCTGGTATCCCGGTGCTATGGCTCCCATGTGCTTGAGGCCGTAGCACTTGGCCGTATTGATTGTAGCCATCTTGATGGCTTTGAACGGGTCAAGTCCGAGTTCAACCGATCTTCTGACGTTGTATACGATGTGTCCTTCTCTGATGATGTCCTCGATATGTTTGTCATCCGTGCAGAATGAGAAGTGCTCTGTATCTATTCCGGTCTTGACTATGCCGCTTACGATATCGTCGAGATTGTGTGCGGCAGAACCTTCACGAATGTGGACATGAATTCCGCGCCTTACCTCCTCGAGCGCATACTCGAATGAAGAGGCCTCATGGTCGGTATCAACTCCCGCGAGTTTGTATGCCGACAGCATACGGTTTGGCAGGAAAGGTGCATGACCGTCAATTACCAGATGATCGAACAGTGCGAATTTCGCGAACATCCTCGGGTCTGCGTTAATAACGGCGTCATCATCCATAACCTCGCCGAGTCCGAGAATGCGCGGATTGCCGATGAAAGGATACATGTCATTTGAGGCAAACATGCATCCGTTGTCGTCTATGTTGGTGGCCGGCACGCATGAAGGCATCATTACAAATACATTGGCCGTCGACTTTTCGGTCTGATCAAGTATGTAGTTGATTCCGTCCGCACCCGAAACATTCGCTGCCTCGTGCGGGTCTACAATAAATGTAGTGGTTCCGCAGGCTGCTGCCGTGGCTACGAGTTCTGCAGGTGCTACCATGGTGGATTCAAGGTGCAAGTGTGCATCGATAAATCCCGGTGCTACATATGCGCCTTTGAGATCTACCTCTTTTTTACCCTGGACGGTTCTGGATACACCGAGTATTATGCCGTCCTTTACGCCTATTGCACTCTCTACCACTTCGCCGGTAAATACATCGACTATCTTGCAGTTTCTGAATACGATATCTGCTTTGACTTTACCGAGCGCTGCAGGCGCAAGCTTCTTATATGTTTCGTACTTCACAATCTACTCCTCTCCGGCCGCCGCCTCTGTGCAGCCATTGAACTTGCCGTATTACATAAATGGCATTGGATCCGGATAGTCCGTGATGCCCTGCGAGTTTACTTTCTCCGCCTCTTTTTTCTTGCCGAGACGTCTGAGCATAGTCTTCTTAACAGCGCGGAATATATTCTCGTATCCCGTGCATCTGCAGAGGTGACCTGACAGCAGTTTTCTGAGTTCATCATCCGTATATTCTTTTCCGGATTTCAGAATCTCCCAGCTCGTCATGATAAATCCCGGGCTGCAGAATCCGCACTGGATCGCTCCCTCCTCGATGAAGGCTTCCTGTATATCCGAAAGTTCACCTTCCGGACTGATGAGGCCTTCTACCGTCCATATTTCCTTGCCCTCTGCCCATACTGCAAGATAGATGCAGGAGTTGAAGCCCTCTCCGTCTATTATGACCGTGCAGGCTCCGCACTCTCCTACCTCGCAGCCTTTTTTGACCGAGGTCAGTCTGTAATCATTTCTGAGCATATCTGTCAGCGACGCTCTTACGTCGACAACTTTTTCCACCGCCTTGCCGTTTATGGTGCAATGTACAACTTTGTATTGATTATCCATTGATTTCACCTCCTGCAAGTCTGATTGATTCTCTCAGCGCACGCTCTGCCATTACGACGGAGATGTGGCGTCTGAGAGCTCTGCCGGCACGCCAGCTGTTACGAGGATTTACATCCTCAAGTACCATCTCGGAGAATTCTTTGATGTTCTTCTCCGTTACTTTCTTGCCTTTGATAAATTCCTCGGCTGTCTTGGCTCTCATAGGAATAGGAGCTGCGACTCCGTAGCCGGCTCTTACTCTTTCAAACTTTTTCTTATCCTCACTGAGCACTACGTTTACGGAGCATCCCGTTGTCGTTATGTCGAGGGCGTTTCTCATCGCATATTTGATGTAGTGGCCGTAGCAATTCTCATATGAAGACTTCGGAATAAGTATTGCAGTTTGAAGTTCTCCCGGTTTGAGGTCCACTACTTTAGCTTTGATGTAGAAGTCCTGAATAGGAACTCTCCTGACTCCCTCAGGTCCCGTCACTTCCATGACCGCATCCCATGCCATCAGAGTCGATGCCGAGTCAGCCGAAGTTACGCCGTTACATGTGTTTCCTCCGATAGTGCCGATGGCTCTGATCTGAGGTCCTCCTACCATATCCACGGCTTCTCCGAGCACGTTGATGTATTTCTGAATGATAGGGTCTTTTGTAATATGCGCAAAGCTGGTCAGCGATCCGATGCGGATGTTCTCCTCTTCATCTATTGATACACCGCGAAGTTCATCGAGCATGTATATGCTGACGAGTTCGACACCTGCTCTTCTTCCTTCCCTGATCTGCACCAAAACGTCAGAGCCTCCGGCTATAATCTGTGCCTCAGGGTGTTCCTGCAGGAGCTTTATAGCATGTTCTACGCTTTCCGCTTCGTAAAGCGCTTTGATATCATACATGGTCTATATCCTCCTTTCTTACTCTTCCTCAGCAAACGAATCGTTGATAAGCCCCGCATCCGTGAATTCACGGAAGAGAGTGTGCGGTGAGAGCGGAAGCTCGTTGATATATGCTCCCGTCGCAGCGCCGATTGCGTTTCTGATCGCAGGTGCTACCGGACATGTAGGAGGCTCTCCGAGTCCCTTGGTGCCGTAAGCACTCGTAGGCTCGTAGTTCTCGACAAACGCTCCGACCAGTCTCGGATGATCCATAAATGAGGACATCTTGTAGTCGAGCAGATTGTTGTTGAGAGGGGCTCCCGTCTTTTCATCCCACATGAGTTTCTCGGACAGTGCATATCCGATACCCATGCTCTGTCCGCCGTGAACCTGTCCCTCTGCGAGAGTCGGGTTAATGACCTGTCCGCAGTCGTGTACGTTCACGATATTGAGTAGTCTTACGCGGCACATAGGGATGTCGACTTCGACCTCTGCGAAGCAGCATCCGAATGAATACGCGTTGGATTTAATCTGATATGTCGACTCTGCAGTAAGGTGCTGCGAGCCGTCAGTCGTGTACAGTTTCTCGAGGGCAAGCTCTCCTATCGTCATAAGTTTGCGTCCGTCGGTAGTCCTGATAATCTCTCCGTCTACGAGGTCGAGATTGTAGACTGGCATGCGCGTGAACTGATGCGCAGCCTCAAGAACTTTCTCCTTGAGAAGAAGTGCTGTTTGCTTAACTGAGAAACCGAGCGTGTATGTTCCTCTTGATGCGTATACGCCCGTGCCGAACGGTGTTATGTCCGTATCCTGGTTTGATACAGGGTGAACCATATCGAACGGAATTCCGAGAGTGTCCGCTATCATCTGAGCAGCCGCTGTATCTGCGCCCTGTCCGATCTCGGTTTCTCCGAGCTGGAACTGAACCGAGCCGTCCTGGTTCATAACAATACGGCAGGATGATGTCTCAAGCGCGATCGGATATACAGCTGTGTTGTACCAGAAAGTCGATACGGCTATCCCGCGCCTGATATCTCCCTTTTGGTTCTTATATTTCTTGATCTTATCGTAGTAACCGATGATCTCAGCGCCCTTATCGAAGCACTGGTTGAATGTATCGGTGTAGAGCTCGTTCTTTGAGAATGCATGGTAGTATCCGACAGGCATGAGGTTCTTTCTGCGGAACTCCAGAGGATCCATCTTCATGGCTCTGGCACAGTCCTCTGCATGACACTCCATCGCGTAACTGGCCTGAGGCATTCCGTATCCTCTCATAGCTCCCGCTACCGATCTGTTGGTGTATACGGTCCATGTCTCTCCGTCGATGTTGTCGCAAGGATAAAGCTGCGGGAATGCATTGAGTCCCTTGGCTGCTATTGCATGGCCATGCGAGCTGTACGCGCCGTTATTGCACCATGCTTTGATTGTTCTGGCAGCAAAAGTTCCGTCCTTTCTCATCCATGAAGTGATGTGATAGCGAATCGCATGCCTAATCCTGTTCGAAATGAATGTCTCTTCGCGAGGCACATCGAGTTTGACCAGGCGGCCTCCGAGCTGAATGCTTATCCATGCGCAGAGCGGCTCATAGAGAACGTCCTGTTTGTTTCCGAATCCGCCGCCTACGAATGGCTTGATGACTCTGAATTTACCCCAGTCCATTCCGAGAGCCTGTCCGATTACACGCCTTGCTATATGCGGTATTTGTGTGGACGAAACCACTACGGTCCTGTCGCCCTCTCCGTATGCATAGCATATGAAGTTCTCTATGTGGCAGTGCTGAACCGGTTGGGTCTCATACCAGCCTTCGACCTTGGTAAGGCCTTTTTCCTTGATGGCTTCCTCTACACTTCCCATATGTATCTCTGTATGAGCAAGTACGTTGTTCGGGAACTTTTCATGCAGAAGAGGTGCTCCATCCTCCATTGCTTCCTGCGCATCAAGCACGAAAGGAAGTTCTTCGTATTCAACACTTTTCTCAAGCATATGAATAGCCTGAGCAGCGGCAACTTCGTTTTCAGCAACGACTGCACCTATGTCATCTCCGTGGAAGAGCGGGCGATCCGTCATAATCAGACGGTCCGCAATATCCTGATGAGAAGGATCCGTAGACCATGGGTGGCCGGCTGTCGGGAAGTAGTGCTTCTCTTTCAAATCAAAGCAAGTAAAAATACGAACTACGCCCGGGATTTTCTCGGCTTCGCTCGTATCTATCTTCTTGACAATTCCGTTTGCCACTGTTGAATGCAGCACTCTGACGACAAGTGCTCCTTTATCGCACATGTCATCGGTGTACTTGGTGCGGCCCATCGCTTTATCTCTTGCGTCGTGCCTTGTCACCGCTTGTCCTATATACTTTTTGGACATGCTTTTACCCCCTTGTTTGGTAATGGCTTAAACGTGATTTTGCTTATTAATTTCCAAGAATATTTTACCACATCAGGCGCTGACATTGAACACAGAATAAAAATATTTTTGTTTTCATCTAATAAAATTTCAGCAAGTCTCTAGTGCCCTAAAACTATAGCAAGAAACAAGTTTATTTGTTCTCAAAATTTTTCATATATGGTAAAATATCTATGTACGAAATTAATAGATGCGTCAGGCATCATCGACAGATTTTATTCCATGATA
>JAFREV010000154.1 GCA_017434685.1 Mogibacterium sp. | reverse complement strand
GACCTGTGTCGTTAAAGGCATACACGCTGACGAATCCGTTATCCGATGCGGTGACAGCCCATTCACCCGCACTCTCTTCGTTTTCCGTACAATAAAAGCCCAGACCGAAATCGTTAAAGCTTCTTCCGATTCCGAATCTCGGCTCTCTGACTATCTGTTTTGCACCGTGATAAATCCTCATATTCTAACTATACTCCTGTGGGAGTATAAAATCAAAAGAATTCTTCATTTCGCTTTACCCAACCTTTGTCAGAGGGGTATAATTTTCTCGGTTTAATGAGCAGCCGCTTTGCGGATGCCCCGTGAAAAGAGTAATAAAGGAGAAGAGAAAATGAGAGTAGTTATTCAGAATGATTATGACAAAATGTGCAAATGGGCAGCTGATTACATCGCTGACAAGATCAATGCTCACAAAGAGGACAGACCTTTCATACTCGGCCTGCCGACCGGTTCTTCGCCAATCGGTGTATATAAAGAACTCATCAAAAAGAACAAAGCCGGTGAAGTATCATTTGCCAATGTAGTTACATTCAACATGGACGAATATCTCGGACTTCCGCATGAGCACGACCAGAGCTACTGGTACTTCATGCACGACAATTTCTTTGATCACCTTGTAGATATGAAGAAAGAGAATATCAATATTCTCAACGGAATGACTGACGATCCTGAAGGCGAGTGCGCTCGCTACGAGGAGAAGATTGCAAGCTACGGCGGCATCGATCTCTTCATGGGCGGCATTGGAGTTGACGGCCACCTCGCATTCAACGAGCCATACACTTCACTGACATCCCGCACCGGAGTACGCGACCTGACTACAGATACTCGTATCGTGAACTCGAGATTCTTCGGAAACGATCCAGAGGCAGTTCCTGCGCAGGCTCTGTCCGTAGGTATTGGTACTGTTACAGACAGCAAGGAAGTTCTCGTACTCATCAGCGGTCACAACAAGGCAAGAGCTATGGCTGCAGTAGTTGAGGGCGGTGTAAGCCAGAAGTGGACATGCTCTGCACTCCAGATGCACAACGGCGCAATCATCGCATGCGACGAGGAAGCCTGCGGCGAACTGATGGTAGACACATACAAATACTTCCTGGACATCGAGAAGGATCAGAGATTATAAGAATTTTTTGAAGACAATAAGGAGCTAATAATGGGAAAATACTTCGGAACTGACGGCTTCCGCGGCGAGGCCAACAAAACGCTTACATTCAACCACGCCGTTAAAATCGGAAGATTTCTCGGCTGGTATTACGGCAAGAGGCTGGATAAAAAAGCCAAGATCGTAATCGGTAAAGACACGAGAAGATCGAGCTACATGTTCGAGTACGCACTCTGCACGGGACTTATGGCAAGCGGCGCAGACGCGTATATCATGCACGTTACGACAACTCCGTCGGTATCATATATCGCAAGGGTCGACGACTTCGACTGCGGCATTATGATCTCGGCATCCCACAATCCGTACTATGACAACGGCATCAAGATCGTTAACAACAACGGCGAGAAAATGGACGAGGAGACACTGCTCAGAGTTGAGGCCTTCCTCGACGGCGAACTCGAGATCCCTATGGCCGAGAGAGAAGAAATCGGCTGCACGGTCGACTACGCAAGCGGACGTAACCGCTACATCGGTTACCTTATCTCGATGTCCAAGTACAGTTTCAAGGACGTCAAAGTCGGACTCGACGTTGCCAACGGAGCAGCATGGTCGATTGCCAAGGGCGTATTCGATGCGCTTGGTGCCAAGACTTACGTAATGAACGATCATCCGGACGGTTTCAATATCAACACCGGGTGCGGCTCGACACATATCGAGCACCTTCAGAAATTCGTAGTGGACAACGGACTTGATGTCGGTTTTGCCTATGACGGAGATGCTGACAGATGTCTCGCTGTAGATGAGAAGGGAGATGTCATCACGGGTGACCACATCCTGTATATCTACGGAACATATATGAAGGACAGGGACAAACTCCTGAACAACAAGGTCGTTACAACCGTAATGTCCAACTTCGGTCTCTATAAAGCTCTCGATGCAGTCGGCATCGAGTACGAGCAGACCAAGGTCGGAGACAAATACGTATATGAAAACATGGTTCAGAACGGCCACCGCATAGGCGGAGAGCAGAGCGGTCACATCATATTTACAAAATATGCGACTACGGGAGACGGAATCCTCACATCGCTGAAACTCATGGAGGTTATGCTCGCCAGGAAGAAACCTATGAGCGAGCTCGCCGCACCTGTCGTATTCTATCCGCAGGTTCTCAAGAACGTCAGAGTTAAGAGCAAAGAAGAATGCATGAACGATCCAGATGTGCTCGCCGCAGATGAGGCAGCCAAGAAGGCGCTCGGAGACAAGGGCCGCACACTCCTCAGGGAGTCCGGCACAGAACCTGTCGTTCGTGTAATGGCAGAGGCTCCGACCGAAGAGGAATGCGAGAAATACGTGGATTCCATAATCGACGTCATTCGCAAAAAAGGACATTTGGTAGAGTAAGACTTTTCACTTCGTTTAGTATGGCAAATCGCTCGGGATGATAATAATATCACTAAAAAAGAGTTGAAGAATTGTCATTTCAAGGAGAGAAACGAAGAAGATATTTAGGGAATGCAGAGGACAAAAATGTATACTATCAAAGATTTATATGATCTCGACCACACACTTGCCAAGGACTACCTCTCGCAGTTCACATACCCGTGGGAGGCGCTCAAAGGCATCAAGGATTTCATACTCGAGCTCGGGCCGACTCTGGATAAGAGCGAATATGAAGAGGTTTCGGAAAACGTATGGGTGCACAAAACGGCCAAGGTTTTCCCATCGGCATATCTCGGCGCACCGTGCATCATCGGTCCGAACACCGAGGTCAGGCACTGCGCATTTATAAGAGGCTCGGCCCTTGTAGGCGCAGACTGCGTGGTCGGAAACTCGGTAGAACTCAAGAACGTAATTCTCTTTGATCACGTTCAGACTCCGCACTACAATTACGTAGGCGACTCCATACTGGGCTACTACAGTCATATGGGAGCGGGCTCGATTACATCCAATGTAAAAGCGGACAAAGCCCTCGTGATTGTAAAGAACGGAACAGAGAGGATCGAGACAGGCATCAAGAAATTCGGTGCCATGCTCGGAGACCACGTGGAAGTGGGATGCAACGCCGTGCTCAATCCGGGTTCGGTAATCGGCAGAAACACGAACATCTATCCGACATCCTGCGTCAGAGGCGTTGTGCCTGAGAACAGCATTTTTAAAGACAGCGGAGAGATTGCAGATAAGCATCAATAGCCGCAAGGCGCAGAGTTTTCGAGAATTGTCACAAGCCCGGGCTTTGAAGTTGTCGAGAATTATCAATAGTGGTAAAATAGTCTCGCTTGCTGCAGATGAGATGCAGGAGCGAGACGGATGTTTTTAACGGATTGGAGACAGTAAACAATGAGTGAGAGAAGAGTAGGAACAGTATCACGTGGAATCAGATGCCCGATTTTCCGCGAGGGAGACAATCTCGCGGAGCAGGTAGTGGAAAGCGTGCTCGCAGCATCTGAGTCGGACGATTTTGAAATAAGAGACAGAGACATTCTCTGCATCACGGAGTCAGTCGTGGCCAGGTGCCAGGGCAACTACGCAAGCATAGACGACATCGCAGCAGATGTTAAGGCTAAACTCGGCGGAGAGACCATCGGCATCATTTGGCCGATTCTTTCAAGAAACAGATTTGCCATCTGCCTCAGAGGAATGGCAAAGGGTGCAAAGAAGGTTGTGCTCATGCTCAGCTATCCGTCAGACGAGGTCGGCAACGCACTTCTGACAATGGATCAGGTTGATGCCGCCGGCGTAAACCCTTACAGCGATGTGCTCAGCCTTGAAAAATATAGAGAGCTCTTCGGAGAGAACAAGCACCAGTTCACGGGTGTTGACTACGTATCTTATTACGGAGAGATTATCAAAGAGGCAGGCGCTGAGGCTGAAATCATCTTTGCCAACCACGCAGAGGAGATTCTGAACTACACAAATAACGTAATTGCCTGCGACATCCACACACGTGCTCGCACCAAGAGAATTCTCAGGACCAAAGGCGCGAACGTAATCGGAATGGATGAGATTCTGAACGCTCCTGTAAACGGAAGCGGATACAACGAGGCATACGGCCTCCTCGGAACAAACAAATCCACAGAGGACACCGTCAAACTCTTCCCGAGAGATTGCCAGCCTCTGGTAAATGAGATACAGGCCATGATGAAAGAAAAGACAGGAAAGACTGTCGAGGTCATGGTATACGGAGACGGAGCTTTCAAAGATCCTGTCGGAAAGATCTGGGAGCTTGCAGACCCTGTTGTATCTCCGGGATACACAGCAGGACTCGAGGGTACGCCTAACGAACTCAAACTAAAATACCTCGCGGATAACGACTACTCAACCCTGACGGGAGAAGAACTCAGAGAGGCCATCACCAAGGCCATCGAAGAGAAACCGCAGGAGAGCCTGGTAGGAAATATGGCCTCCGAGGGAACAACTCCGAGAAGGCTTACGGACCTTATCGGATCCCTCTGCGACCTGACATCCGGATCCGGCGACAAAGGAACTCCGGTAGTCTACATCCAAGGCTACTTCGACAACTACACAACCGGCAAATAGTGAAAAAAAGAAGCGCTCGCAATTGCGAGCGCTAATTTATTGCTAGCCCCAGAGATTCTGCGGGTAGCTGCCGTTTGCCTTGAGTTCGGCGAACTTCGCAACTACGTCCGGCTTGTCCTCTTTGTAGGTGACGCCGAACCATTTGTCGGATGATGTCAGCACTTCGTATGTGGCACTGCCGTCCGCTATCTGTTTGTTGATAGGTGACTGGATGTAGTACTCGCCTTTGAGAGGATTGTTTTCCATTATTGAAGGCAGCGCCTCTTTGAATCCGTCCTCAAGTATCTTCATGTATTCATAGCCGAAGCCCCAGAGATT
>JAFREV010000153.1 GCA_017434685.1 Mogibacterium sp. | reverse complement strand
GTAGGTAAGATCCCGGGCGGATACATCAAGAGAGAAGGACGCCCGAGCGAGAGAGCTACGCTCATCTCAAGACTTATCGACAGACCACTCAGACCTCTGTTCCCTAAGGGCTACAGAAACGACGTAGTGGTTGCTGCTACAGCACTTTCGGTAGATCATGACTGCTCACCTGAGGTGGCATCACTCATCGGTACATCCGTAGCACTCGCTATTTCAGATATTCCATGGGACGGCCCTACAGCAGGCGTTGTCGTAGGAATCGTAGACGGAGAGCTCGTTCTCAACCCTACATTCGAACAGAGACAGAAATCCGACCTTCACCTCGATATCTGCGGTACGGAAGAAGCCATCATGATGGTAGAAGCCGGAGCAAACGAAGTACCTGAAGAGAAAATGCTTGAAGCCATTCTCTTCGGACACGAGGCTATCAAGGATGTCTGCAGATTCATCAAGGACATCGTTGCCGAAGTCGGTAAAGAAAAACAGGAATACACAGTATTCAAGGCCGGAGAAGATGTAGATGCCGCAGTCAGAGAGTATTCGACTCAGAAGATGATAGATGCTATCTACACATTCGACAAACAGGAGAGAATCGCCAACATGGACGCTGTCGTAGAGGATGCCAAAGAGCACTTTGCAGAGCAGTTCGAAGACAGAATGGCTGAGGTTGACGAGGTTCTCTACAACGTTAAAAAAGAGGAAGTCAGACGCAGAATTCTCGAAGAAGGCGTAAGACCTGACGACAGAAGACCTGACGAGATCAGACCGCTCTGGAGTGAGACAGGATATCTTCCTAGAACACACGGATCCGGACTCTTCAAGAGAGGACAGACTCAGGCTCTGTCAATTTGTACACTCGCACCTCTCTCAGAGGCTCAGTACCTTGACGGAATTGACGATGATACACCTCGCAAGAGATATATGCATCACTATAACTTCCCTGGTTACTGCACGGGAGAGGCTAAGCCATCCAGATCACCGGGAAGACGTGAAATCGGACACGGAGCACTTGCCGAAAGAGCTCTCGTTCCTGTACTTCCTAGTGAAGAGGAATTCCCTTATGCAATCAGAGTCGTATCCGAGATCCTCTCATCCAATGGATCATCCTCAATGGCATCCACTTGCGGATCAACGCTCGCACTTATGGACGCCGGAGTTCCTATCAAGAAGCCTGTATCAGGTATCGCAATGGGACTCATCGAGGGATTTAACGAGGACGGAAGCAGCAAGTTTGCCATCCTGAGCGACATTCAGGGAATGGAAGACTTCCTCGGAGACATGGACTTCAAGGTTACGGGTACACCGGACGGAGTTACCGCACTTCAGATGGATATTAAGGTTCACGGACTTTCCAAGGAAATCATGGAGCAGGCACTTGAGCAGGCTAAGATCGGAAGAGCACATATCCTTCAGAATATGCTCGAAGAACTTCCTGAACCACGCAAAGAGCTCAGCCCTTACGCACCTAGATTTATCAGCATGAGAGTTGACCCTGATAAGATCAGACTGGTCATCGGACCGGGAGGAAAGACCGTCAACAGAATCGTTGAAGAGACAGGTGCCAAGATTGACATCTCCGATGATGATGTCGGATTCATCGCTATCTATGCGGTTGATCAGGAAAGCGCTGAGGCTGCAAGAAAAGAGATCGAGCTCATTACAAAGGATGTAGAAGTAGGAGAGACCTACGAGGGTACAGTTACCAGAATCATGAACTTCGGTGCATTCATCGAGATTCTGCCTGGTAAGGAAGGACTCCTCCACATCTCCAAGATGGCCAACCACAGAGTTGAGAAGGTTGAAGATGTGATGAACATCGGAGACAAAGTGACCGTAAAAGTTACTGAGATCGACAGCCAGAACAGAATCAATCTCTCTCGCAAGGAGCTCGTAAAAGACTGATTTTTAGCAAATATTGCATCATAAGAGACTGCTCATCGGCAGTCTCTTTACTTTTAGTGGATATCGCGTTTGCATTTCTCGCGTTCGACATCTTGAGGAAACGGTATCGTATTGTCGTCTCTATTATCCGAGTCTTCATTGTGGGAGTTAGAATCCGAGGAACTCGATTTTCCACCGTACCCATCGTCTTCCACATCGTAATCCACATCAAATATTCCGGCACGCTTTCTTACGGCTTTTTTTACTCCGTCGCCTACATCTTTGGCAACATCTTTTGCTTTCTCTTCAAAAGCGCGTGAATAATGCTCGCGTACTTCCCGAGGATTTATCGGATCGTCGCTGTGTTGATTGCCTATATACCAATATCCGACAATTCCTATTACTACTAACAGTCCCAGAATAATAAGCGGCATATCGCTCCTTTTTATTTAACCGGTAATCATTAATTGCACACTTGACTCACATGAGCAGAAACAATCTTCCTATCGCATAAATTCTAATACTTTTAGAGATAGAGCGTCAATCTCAATTGTGCTATAATTAGTGCGTTGTTTTCGGCATGGAAGATAATATAGGTATAGGGGACAATGTACCGCTGATAACGTGGAAAGGAGATAAACCTGATGAAATACAGGGTCATGATTACTTCTCTGTATAGGGGCGATTCTAACGAGGGCGTTAAGTATTATTACACCAGGCAGGATGAACGAAAAAAATACTGCGATGCTATGCTTTCGGCAGAAGCAAGCTGCAAATATGTTCTTTCAAATTATAAAATCGATGAAATATTAACTTTCGGAACAAAGTCTACGCATGATGAAGGTGATGAGCTGATTCCTATAGTTCTCAGAGAAGGCAAATCTTTCTATGCATCGGATACAAAAAATCTTTCAACATACAGTTTGTTGAGATACAGGCTTGCAGAATTTCTTGACGAGATTGAAATTGAAAAACAGG
>JAFREV010000152.1 GCA_017434685.1 Mogibacterium sp. | reverse complement strand
CATCTGATGCTTATCTCCCAGAAGAGCTCCTCCGAGCTCATCAGGCAGCATCTCCTTTGGAATCGAAGTTCCTATGATTGCGTCCAGACCGAGAACGCTCTTTACTCCGTCCAGCTTTTCGATTTCATCGCACATGGCCCGCCCGTCCTTGGCTTTAAGGTCCGCATCCGCGATTATTATGTGCGAGGTTCCTATGTCGAAGTCCTCCTGCAGTTTGTTGTTGGCTATCAAGAAGCCTATATCCTCTTCATCCATATTCTCCGCATTGCTGGCAAACATCTTGGCGAAGTCATATACTACATTCTGCTGATTGTAGAAGTGGACTGCCGGCACAAGCATCACGAGGAATATGATGATATATACCGCATATCTGCTCGTGAGATGTTTCGCAAGTCCGTCCATTTTCGGAATCAGCGATCTGTGTCGCGTCCTTCTGAGCAGCTTCGTGAATCTAAGTATCATGACAGGCAGCACCGTTACGCTTGCCACGACGCCGAAGACAACTCCCTTGGCCATTACTATGCCTAGGTCTTTACCCATTGTGTAGGTCATAAAGCACAACGCCAGGAATCCCGCGATGGTCGTGATAGAGCTTCCCGTGACTGAAGTCAGAGTATCGTTTATGGCGTGTGCCATGGCTTCTTTTTCGAACTCTCTCTCCTGCTCCTCGTCTTTTAATTCCCCGCGGGCATCGAGCCTCTCGGTATATCTGTGCCAAAGGAATATCGAATAATCCATCGTGACGGCAAGCTGCAGCACTGCGGCTATAGCCATGGTGATGAAGGAAATCTCTCCGAAGATTATGTTGCTTCCCATGTTGTAGAGTATGGCCATTCCTATGCTCAGCAGGAAAAGCACCGGTGCGGCATATGAGTCGAGCAGCACCATCATCGCAACGAGCGAGAGCACTACAGCCACGCCCACGTATTTGACCTCTTCCCTCTCGCACAATTTTTTGAGGTCCAGAACGAGAGAGCTCATGCCGGATATGTACGCGTCTTTGGTCAATATGCCTCGTATGGTCTCCACGGCGTTGAGCGTCTCCTCCGATGAAGTCGAAGAATCAAAAAACACCACCAGCATGGATGCATCCGGATTGCTTATGCTCTGCTGCACCACATCCGGGAGCATCTCCTCGGGTACCGATGGGTCTATCAATTGTTCCAGATTTATTACCGTGTCTACGTTGTCTACGGCCTCTATGTCCTTTGCAAGCGCCGACACCTCGTCCGTTTTCATATTCTCCACTATAACCATGGAGAATCCGCCTTTGCCGAATTCATCGAGCAGGACGTTCTGTCCCTGCACGGTCTCGATATCGTCAGGCAGATAATAAAGCATATCGTAATTGATCCTCGTCGCTATCATGCCGATAATCGACGGAATCAACAGAATAAGCGATGCCAAAAAAATCGCTTTTCTGTGCTTCACGACTTTAGAACCGAAATCCATTTTTTATCCCTTTCTCCTCAGTTTTCAACCATAGGTATGGTAAGCCTAAGCGCAGTCGACTTGAATGGGCAGTTTGAAAAGCCTGTCGCATTTTTGGGCAAATTCGCAAAATTGTCTGACTTTCGCATGCAAATGGGTTAGAATTGCCTGAGGAGGATTAGTTATGTCGAACAGTAAGATTACAGCGCGCGCCATAAAGGATGCTTTTCTCGCGGAGCTGAACGATAGGCCGCTTTCGAAGATCAGTGTTAAGGATATTTCGGACAGATGTGGCATCAACCGCAACACCTTTTATTATCATTATGATGATGTGCCCGATTTGCTTGAGAAATTATGTCAGGACGAATTCGATAACATCGTGGCTCAGTATCCGAGTTTCAGCTCTGTCGAAGAGTGCCTCGGAGCCGCCATGCGGCTTGCCAACGAACATAAGAAAGCCATCCATCATATCTACTACTCCGCAAGCCGCGAGACTTATATTTCTTCACTTTGGAGAATCTGCGATTATGTAATCTCCAAATATGCCGACACCGCATTTCCCGACATCCCGATTTCGGACAAGGACAGGGAGCTCTTTATCAGATATCACAAATGCGCATGCTTCGGTCTCATAGTGGACTGGATAGCTTCGGGCATGGATGATTCGTATGCGGAAGGAATCTCCAGAATATTTGAACTAAAAAAAGGAAGCGAGGAGCTCATAATCAAGAACGCCATCGCTTCCTACTGATCATCTGCCTATTTCAGGGTGATTTTCATGTATTTTTTCTTGCCTTTTTGGAGGACGAGTTCGCCGTTTTCGAAGTCGGCCTCGGTGACCGCATATCTCTTGTCGGTGATCTGAGTGCCGTTGATGCGGGCACCACCGCCCTGGATGGTGCGGTAGGCTTCGCTCGTCGAAGGCTCGAGGCCGGCTTCCTTCATGAGGGCAGCGAGTCCCATGCCTTCTCCCGCAAAGATTGATGAATCAAACTCCGCAGTCGGCATATCGGCAGATACTCCGCCGCCTGCGAATACCTCGCGGCTTGTCTCGAGAGCTTTCTGCGCCTTCTCTTCTCCGTGAACGAGCTTGGTGACCTCGAAAGCGAGTATCTCCTTGGCTTTGTTGATCTCTGCGCCCTCGAGAGCCGACAGTCTGTTAACCTCATCCATCGGGAGGAAGGTCAGCTTGCGGAGGCACTTGTTTACATCAGCCTGATATTTTTTCTTTGCATCTTCTGCTGCTTGAAGATTTCTTGTCTCGGTCTCTTTTTTAACCTTATCAACAAAGGATGCTCTATCCTCGATAGCATACTTGCAAGCAGTCTATATTGTATAAAGAACTATTTCATTTAATCTGCAATCAGTTTTACGAGAATGTCTTCCGCAGATTGCTTTGCACCTTCCGAAAGATTTACGTTGATTACATACAGCGTCTTGTCAACTTTCCTTAGCAAAATGTTCTTATCTAAGTTAGCTTCCTGTTCTCTCATTCTTCCCTCCTTCTACTCCGAGACGGCTGTGAGCCTGTAACGTATGTAAAATGTGGGTTCTGAGAGTCCCTGTATTGTAAATCAAAGGACTAAAAAAGGAAGCATTTCTTACTTCCCTTTAATAATATGATTGTGGAACCACTTATTGTTCAAATAATTGATTCTAATGAAAAGTCACGTGCCTCATATGTTTATAAACACTTGACTTTTATCATTTTGTTTTATCTCAAATTGCTTGATTTTTTGCTTTATCTCAAACTCTCAT
>JAFREV010000151.1 GCA_017434685.1 Mogibacterium sp. | reverse complement strand
GTATGACAGCGTCCAGAAGAAATTCGAAGCTGAGATTTCAGTAGATGACAAAGGCATCGTAGTAGACGGCAAGACATATCCTGTATATGCTGAGGCTGATGCTTCCAAGCTCCCTTGGGGAGAACTCGGAGTAGATGTAGTACTCGAGTGTACAGGCTTCTATACATCAAAGGAAAAATCACAGGCTCATATCGATGCAGGTGCAAAGAAGGTTCTTATCTCCGCTCCTGCAGGAAACGATATGCCTACTATCGTATATAACGTAAATCACGAAACTCTGACTAAGGATGACGCTATCGTATCCGGAGCTTCCTGCACAACCAACTGCCTCGCTCCTATGGCTAAGGCACTCGCAGATTTCAAAGAACTCCAGACAGGGTTCATGACAACAATCCACGCTTACACAGGTGACCAGATGATCCTCGACGGACCGCACAGAAAGGGTGACCTCAGAAGAGCAAGAGCAGGAGCTGTTAATATCGTTCCTAACTCAACAGGTGCTGCTAAGGCTATCGGCCTGGTAATCCCTGAGCTCTCCGGCAAACTCTTCGGAAACGCAATGAGAGTTCCTGTTCCATCAGGTTCAATCACAATTCTCGATGCTATCGTAAAAGACCCTACAGATTCAGTTTCCGTTGAGAGCATCAACGCTGCAATGAAGGCTGCCGCTAACGAGTCTTACGGATACACAGAAGAAGAAATCGTATCCAGCGACGTAATCGGAATGAGCTTCGGTTCACTCTTCGACGCTACACAGACTATGGTAAGCGAAGCAGGAGACCACACTTACGAAGTAAGAGTAACATCCTGGTATGACAACGAGATGAGCTATGTATCTCAGCTTGTAAGAACACTCATGCACCTCGGTACACTCGTATAGTAAGTAAAAAAGCATGCATTAAAAAATCCCACCGACTTAGAGGTGGGATTTTTGTATTTTTAAGCTTTTAATATTTCGTTTAGCGCACGGATTGCAGTATCGATTTCTTCTTCGGTATTGAAGTTTCCGAAACTGAATCGAATAGTTCCTGTAGGGAAACTTCCTATGCTTTTGTGTGCTGCCGGAGCACAGTGAAGGCCGACTCTTGTCATGATCCCGTAATCCGCATCGAGCATAAACGCCACCTCTGCGCAGTCTGTTTTAAGCGTCTGAATGGATACGACAGCAGTTCTGCCTTCGGTACCCCTAAGTCCGAATATCTTTATCAGGCCGGCTTCCTCCAGAGGGGTGATTCCGTCCAGAAATCGTTTGGTAAGTGCAAGCTCATGCTTTTCAATATTGCTCATTCCTACAGCAGATATCCATTTGAGACCTGCATTCAATCCTACGATTCCCGGGAGATTCATTGTGCCGGGTTCAAATCTGTCCGGCATGAAGTCCGGAATCTCTTCGCTGTGACTGATGGAGCCTGTGCCGCCGGAGATTATAGGATCTATCAGCGGTATCATTTCCTCCTCAAGCACAAAGCCTCCTATACCTTGCGGGCCGAGAAGGGATTTGTGGCCTGTAAAGCATAGTGCATCAATGCACATCTCTTTCATATTAATCGGAACAACACCGGCAGTCTGTGCCGAGTCTACTATCAGTTTAATCCCATACTGGTGAGCGAGTTTGCCGACCTCCGCTATCGGGTTGATAGTGCCGACGAGGTTGCTTGCGTGAGTCATAACAATTGCTTTTGTATTCGGCTTGAAAAAGGATACGAGTTTTGAAAGCTCGAGTTCTCCTTTATCATTTGCCGGAATCCTGTCGAAAGTGAGGCCCTGTTTTTCAAGCTGTACGAGAGGACGCATGACTGCATTGTGCTCCATGGATGAACAGAGCACATGGTCTCCCGGCTTCAAAAAACCTTTAAGAACAATGTTGATGGATTCCGTGACATTCTTTGTGAACACGACATTCTTGCAGTCGCTTGCACCGAACATATCTTTTAACAATTCTCTGGTTTCAAAGACCACGCCTTCGAGGGTGTAAGCGCTTTGATAACCTCCGCGGTTTATATTTGCACCGACTTTGGTCATGTATTCATAAACCGCATCCGAAACCTCAGGCGGTTTGGGAAAAGAGGTTGCACCGTTATCCAGATATATTTTTTCCATTTCAGATTCCTCCGATTCATCGGCTGAGCCGTTAGTGTCTTTTATAATTGTACTAAAGAATTTATAAATTTCGAATAGAAAATCATTATGAAAAAGAGTACAAAATTTGCGTAAAATCACACAGTATGCTCCTTGAAAGAAAGCGGCCTATATCATATAATCAAAACAGATTTTTTCTCATTTAATCCGGAGATTTTAATGACTGATATCAGAGCATATAAGAAAATACATTGTCTCGGCATTGGCGGCATAGGATTGTCGGCTGTTGCCGAGATTCTTAATGATAGGGGGTTTACGGTAAGCGGTACTGACATCAATCCGAGCAAGGTTACGGAGCATCTTGAATCGCTCGGCATTAAAGTGTACAACTCGCATGAGCCGGAAAACGTAGATGATGTCGATGCCATAGTTTATTCTGCAGCGGTATCAGATGATAATCCTGAGGTAATCCGAGCAAGAGAACTCGGTCTGCCTCTCTTCTCAAGAGCAGAAGTTCTCGGCATGATTATGGATGACTATGAGCATTCTGTCGCCATTTGCGGTACACACGGAAAGACAACCGTAACTTCCATGACTTCTCTCATTCTCAGAAATGCGGATTTTAAGCCGACCATACTCGTCGGAGGCAATCTCCCTCAAATTCACGGTAATGTTGAAATAGGCGGAACCGGCTATCTCGTCAGTGAAGCATGCGAGTATATGGACAGCTTTCTTGAACTCAGACCGAGTATCGGAGTAATTTTGAATATTGATTCCGATCACCTCGATTACTTCAAAGATATGGATCACATCGTTAAATCATTCCGGGCTTTTGTTGAAAAGATTCCGGATGATGGAGTCATCATCGCGTTCGGCGGTAATCCTTTCGTCAGAAATATACTCAAAGATAAGACAAACAAGATTACATACGGATATAGTGAGGGCAATGACTACTATGCAGAGAACATAGAATTTGATGAAAACGGAAACCCTCATTTCGATATATGCAAAGGCGGGCAAACCCTGACGCATCTGACTCTTTCCGTACCGGGAGAGCACAACGTCCTTAACGCTATGGCTGCCTACGTTACGACTTCATATCTCGGAGCGAGCGATGAAGTTATCGCAGAGACGCTCAAAGAGTACAGCGGCACAGGCAGGCGCTTTGACTTCAACGGTACGACAGAAAACGGAGTAAAGGTAATCGACGACTACGCGCATCATCCTACGGAGATAAAGGCGACTCTGTCGGCTGCCAAGAATGTAAAACACAATAAACTCTGGCTTGTTTTCCAGCCTCATACATACACAAGGACAAAAGCGTTGTTTGATGAATTCACGGATGCTTTTGAGGATGCGGATGTATTGGTTCTGACAGACATATATGCTGCCAGGGAAAAGGACATATATAATGTTTCATCGTATAAATTGATGAATGCCATCAAGCAGAAACACCCGGATAAACAAGTCTATTATGTAAAAGACTTCGAAGATATTGTCAAATACATCAAAAAGTTTGCCAAAGAAGGAGACATCGCTATGACTATGGGCGCAGGCGATGTATATAAAGTAGGCGACATGCTACTGAATAAAGAAGAGCAAGTTTTATAACTCATTTAAACAAACCAGGAGGTTCCCGCTATGCCAAGTGATGCATTTTCCAATCTCAGATTATTTACCTGCAATTCTCATCCGGAGCTTGCCGAAGAAATTGCGGACCACATGGGTGTTGAACTCGGAAAGTCTACGGTTACCAAGTTCAGCGATGGAGAAACAAGCGTAAGTATCTGGGATTCGGTAAGAGGTAAGGATTGCTTTATAATCCAGTCCACAAGTTCGCCGGTCAATGACCATATTATGGAACTTTTGATAATGGCTGATGCTCTCAGAAGAGCTTCCTGCAGAAGCGTAACAGCTGTTATGCCGTACTACGGATATGCAAGACAGGATCGTAAAGCCAAGGCCAGAGACCCTATTACTTCCAAACTTGTGGCTAATATGATTACAGCAGCCGGTATCGGACGAGTGATTACAATGGACCTCCACGCATCACAGGAGCAGGGATTCTTCGACATCCCGGTAGATCACATGATAGGCCAGCCTCTTCTTACGGACTATTTCAAACTTAAAGATTTGGACGATCTCGTAATCGTGTCTCCGGATCACGGCTCGGTAACAAGAGCCCGCAATATGGCCAAACCTTTCAATGTACCTATTGCCATAATAGACAAGAGAAGACCGGAACCTAACAAGAGCGAGATAATGCACATTATCGGTGAAGTCGAAGGCAAGAACTGCGTAATACTCGATGACATGATCGATACTGCGGGAACTATATGCAACGCAGCGAAGGCTTTGACGGACCTGGGTGCTAAATGCGTATATGCATGTGCAACACACGGAGTTCTCTCCGGACCTGCTATTGAAAGAATCGAGGCTAGCCCGATTAAGGAGATGGTGCTTCTCAACACAGTACCTATTCCGGAAGAGAAGAGACTTAAAAAGATTACGATACTATCCGTAGGACATATATTTGCGGAGACGATTTCAAGAGTATATTCAAATAAACCGATTTCGGTAATGTTTGATGCGAGATAGCATTAGCAGTGACCTGTCGGATTAATGATTGATTAAACAGGATGCGATGGGACTTTTCAGAAGAATTAAATCAAACATTAAATCGGGAAACGGCAGAGAGGCTGACACATTTGTTATAGTCGGACTCGGCAATCCGGGCGCGGAGTATGCCAAAACCCGTCATAATATGGGATACAGGGCGCTTGATGTTTTGGCTGAGAGCAACTCAATTGAGATAAGAAAATCCAAATTCCACTCGATTATAGGACAGGGAAGGATTGCAGGACGCAAGGTCGTTCTGGTCAAACCTGAGACATACATGAACAGGAGTGGGATTGCAGCAAGAGAGTCGGCCATGTACTTCGATGTACCGTCCGAAAACCTCATCATTATTTATGACGATGTGGACCTTCCTACCGGCTCGATAAGGATAAGAAAATCCGGCGGGGCCGGAACTCACAACGGTATGAAGTCCGTAATCTCAGAGATCGGAACCAAAGAATTTCCGAGGATAAGAATAGGAGTCGGTGCGGCATCTGCAGATGAGGACCTTGTAGACAGAGTGATCGGCAAAGTGCCGAAAGAAGAACAACAGCTCCTTGATAAGGCTGCATCTGACGCGGCTGCTGCGGCTGAGGACATAATCAGGCTCGGGACGGAAGTCGCTATGAGCAGACACAATCATATTGCAGAATGATAAGAAATTTTACGGGTGTGAGCGGAAGCAGGACGGCATACCTTCTTGCGAAGACGCTCAGGGAAGAGAATAAGTTGTTAGCGGTGGTCTCCGGCGGGCAAGCGGCAGTTAGCCTGGCGGAGGACCTCGTTTTTTGTGTGCCGGAAGCTGAAGTAATAGTGCTTCCGGAAAGCGAAGATGTGCAAGTTCTTTATGAGGCAAGAGACAGGGCTGCACTGATAGAAAGAATTAAAGCTCTGCAGATTTTGTCAGATTCGAGGGATAGTATTAATACTCCTGTTGCAATAATCGCACCAATATCATCGGCGATTAAACTCACAGCAGATCCTGCCAGATTTACTGCTAATATTACATGCATTAAGACGGGTGACAGGATAGAACCCTCATTGTTCAGAGCTGTTCTTGCAAGCGCCGGGTATAAGCCGGGAAGCGTCACTGAATCAGAGGGAGAGTTTTCTTCGAGAGGAGACATACTTGATGTATATCCGCCTGCAGCAGGTCATCCCGTAAGAATAGAATTCTTTGACGATGAGGTTGAATCGATAAGGGAATTCGACAGCGACAGTCAACGCTCTTTGAATGTTTTAGACGAAATCAGCATCGGACCTGCTGCGGAGTTTGTTCCGACAAATGAAGAGAAAGAAAAAGCTCTTGCGGCCATTGTAAAAGAATATGACAAAAGAATTAAGAAGATACGCAAAGAATTGCCTAATCCTGATTCTGCGGATGGAAGAATAGACAAACTCGAGGAGTACAAGGGAAGAATCAAAGATATCTTTGAAGGAAATATGAACCTGCAGATATATGCGGATTTTCTCGAGTATTTCGATGTACCAAAGTTTCGACTGTGGGATTTTATTTCGGACGGAGGACTTGCTCTTGTCGATCCGGAATCAACACAGAAAGAACTCTCGGAGTCATATTCACCGGAAGATTTTTACGAGATTTATAAGACAGCGAAAATAGATGTCTATACCCCTTTTCCCGAGAGGATAGAGGGCGCGGACAGAATCGATGAAATCATAAACATTAAGAG
>JAFREV010000150.1 GCA_017434685.1 Mogibacterium sp. | reverse complement strand
GCCGCGTCCTTTTCGATATACAGTCTGTATTCATCAAGTGTCGTGGCTCCTATGCAGTGCAGTTCTCCTCTGGCAAGTTTAGGCTTTAAGAGGTTGCCCGCATCCATCGAGCCCTCGGTCCTGCCCGCACCGACTATATTGTGAATCTCATCGATGAACAGTATAATCCTGCCCTCGGACTTTTCGATTTCATTAAGCACGGCTTTGAGCCTCTCCTCAAACTCACCTCTGTACTTTGCGCCCGCGATAAGAGCACCCATATCAAGTGCATATACGGTCTTATCCTTAAGTCCTTCCGGCACGTCGCCTGCGAGTATTCTCTGGGCCAATCCTTCTACTACTGCGGTCTTGCCGACGCCCGGCTCACCGATCAGCACCGGATTATTCTTGGTCCTTCTGGACAATATCTGTATTACGTGTCTTATCTCGGTATCTCTGCCGATAACCGGATCAAGTTTGCCCTCTCGTGCCATCTCGACGAGGTCGCGGCCGTATTTAGCCAATGCTTCGTAATTATCTTCCGGAGTTTGGCTCGTAATTCTCTGATTTCCCCTAACCTTTGTGAGTTCTGCGAGGAACTTGTCCTTGGTAATTCCGTATCTGATGAATATCCTCTCACTCGGAGTTCCTTTTTCGGCAAGCAAAGCAAGGTATATGTGCTCAACGCTCACATACTCGTCCTTAAACTGCTCCGCAAGAGCCTCGGCATCCAAAAAAATCTTGTTAAATCTTCTGGTGCCGTACATATTATCCGCACCACCCGAAACTTTGGCGATCTTATCCACTTCTGCCTGAACATCGCGAATTACGGCGATTACATTAACGCCCATGGATGTCAGAAGTTTCGGGATAAGGCCGTCCTCCTGTTTGAGCAGAGCGAGGTGAATGTGTTCGCCGTCTACCATTTGGTTGCCCTCGGCAACAGCGATATTCTGGCAGTCCATCACCACCTGCTGTGCATTCTGTGTGTATTTCTCTAAGTTCATATATCTATACCTCCTGATATGAAGATTTATTAACTGTATCAGCGACTATCTTTTGCTTATTTTTGCAGATGTCTCATTTTTACAAAAACATAATACTGCAAATTTCAACGCTTGTAAAGACTTTTTTAGCACTCTACTAAAAAGAGTGCTAACAATTTGCGCACGATGCTTATGCACTATAAAAGGCCTGCACATTTGTGCCGGCCTTTGCAGCGATTACGTATTTATACACTTTTACAGCTTTGCGGTGGCGAGGATATTGGTGTCGAATTTATAGGTGACGGCATCCTCTTGGCGGGTACGCTTACGCGCGAGCTCGATCATGCGATCGAGCAGTTCCGTGTACGGAACTCCCGCCGGCTCCCACAGATAGAAAGAAAGCGATCCAGGAATAGGATTGATCTCGTTGAAATATAGCGCATCATTATCCATATCTATCATAAAGTCGATTCTGGATACACCATTGCATCCGAGAGCCTTAAACGACTTAACTGCAAGATCTCTGATTTCCTCTCTTCGCTCATCGGAAATATCCGCAGGTATCTTTCGTGAGAGATTGGCCATACCGGATCCCGCAGAGCCTTTCGTTCCTCCTGTTCCGGAAGCATTTGTATCATCTGCATCGGAACTGCCTGCTTTTTCTTTGTCAGAAGCGGCAGCGTCATTATCGGAGTCTGCCTTAACAAATGCAGTTACCTGAGCCTTGGCCGGACCTTTGGCCCCGCCTTTTTTACCTCCGCCGTTTACATATTTATCCTCGTAGCTGAGTATCTGCCCGGATCCGAGCGGTTCCTCGCATTCTGATGCGAATGCCTCATTTTCGTCTCCGAGAACAGCGCAGTTTATCTCTTTAAGATTGGATATTGCATGCTCGACCATAACTCTGGTCGCATACATATAAGCGTCGTCAACCACTGAAATCAGTTCATTGCGGTCTTTTGCAACGCCGATGCCGACGCTGGACCCGAGATTAACAGGCTTTACAATAACCGGATATCCGAAAACCTTTTCAATATCGTCTAAAAGTTCCTCAGTTTCAGCGTAATCGGCCAGTGTATAGACTCTCGCATCGAGAACAGGCACTCCGGCATCCTTCAAAACTGCCTTGGTGATGTACTTATCCATCGATATCGCAGATGATGTCACATCCGGCCCCACAAAAGGAACTCCGACGGTTTTAAGATATCCCTGAAGAGCACCGTCCTCTACATTCGTTCCGTGCACGATAGGAAAAGCCATATCAAACTCCACGGGATTCATTCCGCCGAACTTCTTGAACGGATACTGCACGAACTTAAACCTGCCGTCGTCGTTTATCATTACAACTCTGACGGATTCCTTGAGCATAGCAGGAATATCCCTGTACGACTCTATCTGCCCTACTTTGCTTCCGATATACATATCGTTATCCTTGGTCAGATATACAGGTATGCATTCATATTTATCCTTATCCATAGCCATAAGAGCCTGGATTCCGGATATTACCGAGACTTCGTGTTCGACGGTTTTGCCGCCCCACATCATCGCAATTCTCGTTTTCATATCTGCTCCTTAGTAGTTATCCGGTAAATCGTTCTCGAGCAGTATGTATTTCTGCTCGCCGTCTTTCGCTTTAATGCCGTATGCGTATTCTATGGCTTCTTCAACTCTGTCAAAGCCTATGCACTTCTTTTCAGGGAAGCCCTCGCTGAGAGCGCCTTCTCTAATCGGATCCGTGTGTTTTCCGCCTACCAGCAGTATATAGTCGCAGCACGCGGCAGCATAGGTTCCGAACTTCCTGTTGTATTCATCCTCATCTTCGCCGAGTTCTACCATACCCGGCGTAACGAGTATCCTCATTCCGTCAAACAGCGCCAGCGTCTCTACAGCCGCTTTGGAACCTATCGGATTTGAGTTAAATGCGTCGTCAATTATGGTAACTCCGCCCTGATTCTTCATCTCCATCCTGTGAGGCACGCTCTTGAGCCTCCTGACAGGGATCCTGAGATCTTTAAGGGCAATTCCCATCTGATGTGCCACAGCGATAGCACCCATTACATT
>JAFREV010000149.1 GCA_017434685.1 Mogibacterium sp. | reverse complement strand
CCCTCAATTTGTTCTCAAATTTGTTCTCAAATCTGCTTTATATAAATCAGCAAGTCATTGCATGATTCAATACCAGTCGTGCTTTTCATTGCGATCCAGCGAATTGATTTGCTCCATCTCGTCCGCTGTAAGTTCGAAAGCAAACAATTCCAGATTCTCTTTTATATGTTCCGGGTTGCTCGATCCGGGAATCACAACGATACCTCTTTGAAGATCCCAGCGGAGAATCACCTGTGCGGATGAGACGCCGTGAGTTTTGGCAATCGCCTCTATCGTTTCATCACCTAACAATTCTGCAGTATGCCCTCTGCCTCCAAGCGGATACCAGCACTGCATAACAATTCCCTTTTCCTGAATAAACGGAACTACATCCTGCTCCTGATAATACGGATGGATCTCGTTCTGTACGAGGGCAGGTGTTATCGTTACCTGAGGCAAAAACTCTGTCAGTTCCTCAACATACCAGTTTGAAAGGCCCAATGATCTAATCTTCCCTTCCTCAACATACTTCTCCATTGCTTTATAGGCATCTACGTCACCCTCACCCGGATGATGCAGCAGCATCATGTCAATGTACTCTATATCCAACTTTTCCAATGCCATATCAATAGCCGCTTCAGGATTGTCAAATTGACTTGGATAAATTTTTGTAATAACGAATATGACCTCACGCGGTATCTTATATTCCTTCATGGCCTGTCTAACACCTTCGCCTACAGCTTCCTCATTGTGATACATATAGGCTGTATCTATAAGCCTCCCGCCGTTTTCAAGCAGTGCCTTTACAGAATTTACACATGTGTCATGGTCAAGGGAATAAGTTCCAAGGCCCATTATCGGCATTTCATATCCACTGTTCAGCATTACGGTTTTTGTTTCAAAGTCAAATTCTCTTACTTCTGTCATTTCTTTCGCTTCTGCCTTCTTTGCCGTTTCTATATTATCAGTTTCTTGTCTGTTTCCTGCACACGAAGTGTTTATGATTATGGCAATTATCAAGACAAGTACTGTTAAAACCTTCTTCATAAACCTACTCCTATTCATATACTCATATATCTGCCTTTAGGTTAGTGCATATATCCCGTACGCCGCAATAACAGAACCGGATATCCGAAGCATCCACTTTACTCCGGGCTTAGCGTAATTGTTACATCTCTGCCGCCCAGAAGGTTCTGTAGTTCAGACTCTGACTTGTCTGCGATCCTTCCGAGTCTTGTATATGACCATGAGTTGGATCCGTAGAATATGACCATCTGATTTGATGTGTACAGCATGATGTCTCCGGGCTTAGTCTTGATACTGGCATCATTGCTTGGAAGTGCAGTCTCTATCGGGCCTACCTGCTCAAAACCTCCGTAAGCGTTCATCTCTATTGTCACATCACCCAGTGAAACCAGTTTCGACAGAGCTTTGACCGAATCATTGTTTTCCCATGATACTTTGACATCTGTATCGTTGATTCTCATTTTCATAGCAAACGCCTCCTCATCAGCATCAGTTTCTGTATCATCGGATGATTCAGCTTCCTGTGTGTCTGCTGTCTCCGTATTGCCCTGGTCCACAGTATCGGGTATGTTCTGATCCTGTGTGCATGCAGACAGAACAGAGATGCAAAGCAGAAGCAATATGTTAAATATCAATAGTTTTCTAAAGGATTTCATAATGAGTCCCTTTCCCGGACAGCGGACAGACTTTGCATTTCTGCCAAGATCGTATGCTTCATCCAATGCTTTATGGCCTGAGATATCTCCTTTTTGTTCAGCACACTACAGATACTTCTCGAAGAAGACCTGGATCTTGTCGAACGGAATCGCATTATTGCTTCCTCCATCATACAGATCTGTGTGTGAGGCTCCTTCGATAACGAGCAGTTCCTTATTGTCTGTATACTTGTTGCCATCGACCATGTTAGCATAGGCATCCTTGCCGAAGTAGAATGAGTGCGCCTGGTCTCCGTGCATCACCATCACTGCACTTCTAATTTCGTTTGAATATTTCAGGATAGGCTGATTCATAAATGACTCGCATCCGATCACGTTCCAACCGCCATTTGAGTTGAGGGATCTTGCATGATATCCGCGCTCAGTCTTGTAATAATCATAATAGTCTGCTACGAAGAAAGGTGCGTCCTCCGGCAGAGGATCTACGACTCCGCCGCCGAGCGCGTATTCACCTGCTTTCAGATCAGCAAGTCTCTGCGCACACATCGAGGATCTTTTCTCATAGCGCTGCTCTTCGCTGTCCTCAGAATCAAAGTAACCATTGGCGTTAACTCTTGTCATGTCATACATTGTGGAAGCGACAGTTGCCTTTACCCTTGTATCCAAAGCCGCTGCGTTTATGGCCAGGCCTCCCCACCCGCAGATACCAATGATGCCAATTCGCTCAGGGTCAACCATATCATTCAGTGACAGAAAATCAACAGCTGCCATGAAATCCTCTGTATTGATGTCAGGGGAAGCCATATATCTCGGCAGCCCGCCGCTTTCACCCATAAATGAAGGATCGAACGCTATAGTGAGGAAACCCCTCTCTGCCATCGTCTGCGCGTAGAGTCCGGAGCACTGCTCCTTGACCGCGCCAAACGGTCCGCTCACCGCGATCGCAGGGAGCCTGCCCTCTGCATCTTTTGGCGCGTACATATCTGCGGCAAGAGTGATGCCGTAGCGGTTCACGAACGTTACCTTGCTGTGATTCACTTTTTCACTTTTTGCAAAAGTCTTGTCCCAATCCTGTACAAGCACGAGTTCCTCTTTCTTTATCATTTTCAGTTCTCCTTTCAGTGACTCATTATTAATCAAAAATCGTTTTCCGCTGCCCTGATCAGGTAATCCATGCAGTCCACTTTGCGCTGACTTCTGCGCAATTCATCCATCAGGTCGCATCTGCATCTGCGCAGGCACCTGAGGATCTCACCGTCGTGTCCGGCCTCATGCATACGCCGAACCCTCTCGATATCCTCATCTGAGCAGCCCGCATCTGACATATTGATTAGTATTCTTTCTAAATCCGTGTTCCTCATGGCTATATCTTAGGCAATTGCATCGTTATTCGCTAATGGTTATAATGAATATCAGGATATTCTTAAATAGCATATCATAACAAGGAGCATTTTATGGACATTCGCAAGCTCAGATACTTTCTCGCAGTCGCAAGAGAAGAGAATATGACAAGGGCGGCGGAGCTGCTGCATGTAAGTCAGCCCACCCTTTCCAAGACACTCAAAGCCTTGGAAGAAGAACTTGGTAAAAAACTGTTTATTCGAAAAAGTTTCAGCATCAGACTTACTGATGAAGGAATTCTTTTGCGTGACAGGGCCGAAAGCCTCGTGGCAATGGCCGATAAAATAGAACAGGAATTCATGTCACTCGATGACATTACCGGTGGTGATCTGTACTTTGGACTGGCAGAGTCATATCAAATCAGATATCTTGCAAGGGAAATCAGCAGGTTCAAAACCGCATATCCGAATCTGCGTTACCATATCACCAGTGGCGACACCGAGCAGGTTACCGAAAAACTCGATAAGGGTCTGCTCGATTTCGCAGTCATCTGCAGCGAACTGCCGGATATCAGCAAATATGACTACATCGAGTTCCCGGGCTCGGATACCTGGGGCGTCGTGATGACGGCTACGCATCCGCTCGCAAGAAAAAAAGCCATCTGTATGGATGACCTTGTCGGCGAGCCTCTGTTCTGCTCCGAGCAAAGCTGGAATACTGAGATTCGAGAATGGGCCGGGACACGCTTTGACGATCTCCGCTTAGAAGGATCGTTTCGCCTGTCTTACAACGGATCGATGTTTGCCCTTGAGGGACTCGGACTGCTGCTTACCTTTGAGCATCTGACTGACAGTTCCGAAAGTAGCGGACTGGTTTTCAGACCGCTCAGCCCACACCTGGGTTCATCTTTTTATCTTATATGGAATAAATATCATACATTCACACCTATCGCTGAAAGATTCCTTACACAAATAACGCAATCTTTCTCGAAACAATAGAAAACGACTGTGTATCTCAACAGTCGTCACCCTCAATTTGTTCTCAAATTTGTTCTCAGAAACCAAACATTTACGCTTTCTCAAACTCGGGTTTCCAGGCAGCAAATCCCGCAAGTTGCTCATCTGTACGATGGTAATACCTCTCACCTTTATCGAGTTTCGCAATTTCCGACATCTCTTCGTCTGTCAGTTTGAAGTCGAGTATATCCAGATTGTCCTTTATATGATCTACGTTCTTGCTTCCCGGTATAACTACGAATCCCATCTGAGTATGCCAACGCAGGATTACCTGGGCAGGACTCTTTCCGTACTTTTCAGCCAGCTTTGCAAAAACCGACTCATTGATTAGTGACTTATCACCGTGACCAAGTGGGTACCAGCTCATAAGCTTGATGTCATATTTATTCAGTGTTTCTCGAAGTTCTTTCTGAGTAAAGTAAGGATGAGCTTCTACCTGAATGAACTGCGGGGCAACTTCCCATTTGTTTTGAAGTTCATCGATATATTTGCCTTCAAAATTGGATATTCCTATGGATTTAGCTTTTCCTTCTTTATATGCTTTCTCAAGCTGCCTGTAACCTGCCATCCAATTTCCTGCAGGCTGATGTATGTAGAGTAGATCGACATAATCCACACCGAGTCTTTCAAGAGTCTCATCCACTGCGTTCTCGTTCTCATACTCGCTTGGCCAGAGCTTAGTGGAGATGAAAACATCCTCTCTGCCGGCTCCGCTGTCCTTTACACCTCTGCCGCAGGCTCTTTCATTCACATAAGCGTTTGCCGTGTCAACGAGGGAATATCCCATCTTTAAAGCTTCTCTTACGCTGTTCTCTGCCTCCGCCGGTGAGAGCATGAATGTACCGATTCCGACTACAGGGCATTTAATTCCGTTGTTAAGTGTTATATATTCCATGATTCCTCCTGTTCTTTAATCCTGATTTGGTTTTAGGTGACATACTCCCACCACTTTCGCACTTGCTTAGAAGTGGGGGCTTCTCGCTCAACAGCTCCAATGAGCTGAGTGTCAACGAACTATCCCCGTGTGCCCCACGGTTCTTCTTTTGCTATTATCTTTATGAGTTTATGAGACTTTCAGTCTCATAGTCTCCATACGGATATTGATTGCTGCATTTACATCTCTGTCCATGCAGTTGCCGCAGCTGCAGCGGTAGACTCTGTCGCTAAGTGTAAGGTCTTCTTTGACCCTGCCGCACTTGCTGCATATTTTGCTCGATGGAAAGAACCTGTCTACCTTTATCAGCTCTCCGCCGTTCTCACCAAGTTTGTATGCAAGAAATCTCCTGAACATCCCGTAGCCATTGTCAGCCACGCTCTTTCCAAAGCGGAGACATCGGCTCATCGCCTTCATGTCTATGTCTTCGACTCCGATGATGTCATACTCATCGGCAAGTTCTCTTGACAGCTTATGCAGGAAGTCCTTCCTCTGGTTCTTCACTTTCTCGTGGACTACTGCTACTCTGCGCTTCTGCTTTTCGTAATTCCTGCTCCCTCTCTCGCAATGGCTCAGTTTTCTCTGCTCCCTTGCAAGCTTCTCTTCTGCCTGTCTGAAGTACCCGGGATATTCTGTTCTTCTACCGTCAGACATAACTGCGAGTCCGTCCATCGCATAGTCTATGCCGAGGTATTTCGTCTCTGTCTCTTTACTCTTTCCTTTGGCTTGGTTTTCGCTTTCAGGTATTTCATAAAGTAGTGAGGCGTAGTATTTGCCACTCGCTTCTTTTGTAACAGTTACGGCCTTAAGCTTCCATATCTCAAGGGTGTCTCTGTGCGCTCTTATCCTGACCGATCCTATCTTGGGAAGTCTTATCTTCTTCCCCTCGATTCGGATGTTTCCATTCACAACATTAGTCGTATAGCTTTGCCTGCTGTGATGCTTCGACTTATATTTCGGATATCCGGAGTCTCTTCTCGTTCGGTGGTTGCGAAAGGCTTCTTCGAGATCGAGCTGTGCATTGCACAGTGCGAGCGAGTCCACTTCTTTAAGCCATGGATAGTCTTTCTTGTACAATGCCGGGGTAGTTTTTTCCTCTCCCCAATCATGTCTGCCAATTTCCTGTCTGAAAGCATCCTGTTATATACGAAGCGGCAGCATCCAAATGTCTTTTCAAGCAGCTCTTTCTGCTCTTTATTCGGTTCTATCCTGAATCGCATAGCTCTGTTCATCGCTTCTTCTCTCCCTGAGTCTCTATGTACTCCCGGATTACCTCTATGGGTGCTCCCACCTGCTCTTCAACCGAGTTAATTTTTGAACATATTATACTGTATTTCAGTTATGCGAACAAGTGTTCAGATGTGTTTTTATGTTCTTTCTGCAAGCTTCTCCGTTTGCCGCACTTAGTCCGCACATAGCCACTGCACATCCGAGTAAGTTCTCCTCCACGCGCATACCGGGCGGGCACAAGGTTGGGTGGGCTAAAGCGCGTGCTTGCGGCAACTATTCTATTTCTGCAATTCATCCCGCCACCTATAGCTGGGGGAATTCTTGCAGAGTTATGTTAAATAAGTCCGTTTGACGAGAGCCATTTTCTGACTGATGAATCAGAATCATCAGCGCGACTGCCCGTTATTGCAAGTCCGTTCACAACATTTGCACCTTCAGTAGCTTTCATAAGATCTGACTCGCTATGTCCCATGCCGCTTCCTTCATTTGTGCATAGTGGCAGTATCTTCTTTCCTGCGAAATCAAACCTATCAAGGAATGTCGCCACCGCCATCGGGTACGTTCCCCAATAGTTCGGATAAGCAAGGATGATGGTATCGTACTCATCGATGCTGCCGAGCATGCTTACAAGCTCCGGACGGGCGTTGCTCTTAAGATCTTCCTTTGCCTCCTCTATACAGGTCATGTATACAGGTGAGTATGGATCCTTCATCTCTATCTTGAATGCATCCGCATCAATCATCTCTTTCATCTTGTTTACTACGATCTCGGTGTTGCCTGTCTTTACATATCTCATGGCACCGCCGAAGTAATTCTCGTCTGCCCTTGAAAAGTAGGCTATCAGCGTCTTGCTCATTATTTCTCCTTTGCTTAATCGTCTCATATTTTGTGTTCTTTGATGGCTTAATTATCTGCCTGAGTTATTGCAAAGTCCAATCCAAATACCCTATAATTAATTTAATAATTAAATCACTAAAGGTGGCTTTTATGAACACAAAACAGATAGATTACTGCATAGAACTGTCACACACTTTGAACTTCAGCCGCGCTGCCGAGAATATGTTCGTCAGCCAGCCGACTTTTTCATACCAAATAAGGCTGCTCGAAGAAGAGATAGGATTCTCAATTTTTGAACGCACCGGAAGAGGCGCAAGCGTCACGCCTGCAGGAGCACAGTTCATAGCTTATCTTGTTAACATGCGAGAAGAGATGAAGCGTGCAATAGAGCAAGGTCAGAACTTCAGCGCGAAATACAGGGACACCATACGACTGAGCCTCATGGTGAGGCAGGCGCTTTACTTCCTTCCTGAAGCCATGAGAATCTTCGAAGAGGAATCGCCTGGTGTTCAGATTATCCCGATGTTCCAGTACTCAGGCGGAATGGAATCATTTCTCAAGAATGAATCGGATATTCTATTTGCCCTAGAGGAACAGACCAGGCAGCTTGCGGGAGTGGAAGTACACGGCCTCTTTAAAAGCCACATATACCTGATATGCGAGAGAGATGATGAGCTTGCCGCTAAGAATTTCGTCACAGAGAGCGATCTTTATGGTCGCACTCTTATGGTGGGAGGCGGATCCCCTGCCGCCATAAGAACCGTGCAGCAGCGAGTAATATCCAGTGGCAAAGTCAATTACTTCAATAGTGCCGACCACGACACTACACTTATTAATATCGCAGCCAAGCGAGGAGTCTGCCTCGCGCCCGGGTTTCTTAACGACCACAGCGGACAGTTTGCATGGGTTCCTTTTAAATGCAAAGAGACCTTCTCCTGTAAGTTCCTTACTCAAAAAGCTGACAAAAGAGAAAGTCTCTATAAATTCATTTCAATCCTAAAAGACTTATACGCGGAGGCCGTTGCATTTCCTCTATAAACCATTATCTCTTTTTTATGACCAATGAGAAAGAGCCGTTCTTTCGAACGACTCACTTGCATCCCTCAATTTGTTCTAAAACACTATATAAAAACGGATAATGTTTTTACAGGTTTTGATGCCTTTGTCCAAGTCTTTATAGTTTGTTCTTTTATAAACTCTACAAACCCGGATATCTCTTCCGATTTATCATATACAGCGAGTG
>JAFREV010000148.1 GCA_017434685.1 Mogibacterium sp. | reverse complement strand
CCCATCCGTTGATATATGCTTCGAATCTTCTGGTAATTCTCGGGTCTTTAGGGTCCTTTTTAGCCAGCGGAGACACTTCCACAGGATGTCCGCATACGAAGCAAGGTCCGTCGAGGAATCCCGGGATGTCCTCGCAGTACTCCTCGAACATCTCTGCTATGAGTTTGCCCCTGCTCATCTCGGACTCATCTTCGATGGTCATGCCGTATTTCTTTGCCGCTTCGATAGCCTCTTCATCGCTGTCGATCTTGTCGAATCTGATGCCGGTGGCGTCGATGACGGCCTGAGTCATGTCGATCTTGTTCCATGGCGGAGTAACGTCGAATTCCTTATCTCCGTATTTGATAATTGGAGTTCCGTTGACAGCCATGGCGCATTTGTATGTCACCTGCTCCATGAGATCCATCATGGTCTCGAGGTTTACATAGGCCTTATATGCCTCCATCGATGTGAATTCAGGGCTGTGGTTCTTATCCATACCTTCGTTACGGAAAACCTTGCCTATTTCATAAACTCCGTCAAGTCCGCCTACGATGAGCCTCTTGAGATGAAGCTCGAGCGAGATGCGGAGGGTCATATCTATATCCAGGGTGTTGTGGTGTGTCCAGAAAGGTCTGGCTGCTGCACCGCCTGCGATGTTACCGAGCACAGGAGTTTCTACCTCGATCAGGTCGTAATCTTCCTCAAGCACCTTCCTCATCGTGCTGATGATCTTTGCTCTCTTGGCAAATGTATCCCTCACGTCTTCATTCATGATGAGATCCACATATCTCTGGCGATATCTGAGGTCGGTATCCTTTAGGCCATGCCATTTGTTAGGCAGCACCTGAAGGGATTTGCAGAGCAGCTTAACCGTATGTGCTCTGACGCTGATCTCTCCCGTCTTTGTCTTGAAGACTTCACCGATTGCTCCGATGATGTCGCCTACATCGTAGGTTTTGAATACATCATATTCTTCGTGGCCGATATTGTCTCTTGCCACGAATACCTGCAAGCGTCCTTGTTTGTCCTGCATGTCGACAAATGCGACTTTGCCCATGCGGCGGAAGGCCATAATACGGCCTGCTATGCGAACTTCCTGGTCCTCCATAGCCTCGAAGTTGTCCTTGATGTCTCCCGAGTGTGCGGACACATCAAAAGTCTCCTCGAGATACGGATCTCTTCCCATTTCTCTCAGTTCTTCGAGTTTCTTTCTCTTTATCCGCCTCTGCTCACCGATTTCCTTTTCGGTAAGTTCTCTTTCTTCGGCTTCGGGCTTAATGCCTTTGTTTTCGGACATTATCTCTTAACCTCCATGATTTTATACTTGGCCATTCCGTCCGGTATCGGGAATTCTATAGTTTCACCTGCCTTGCAACCCATGAGGTGCTGACCTACAAGGGATGCGTTGGAGAGTTTGCCGTTCAGCGGATCCGCCTCATTGCTACCGACTATTTTATATGTAACAGTCTCTTTGAGTTTCATGTCTTTGAGAGTAACAGTGCGACCTGTCTGAACGGTGTCATCACCGTCATCTTCGCTCTCATCTACGATCTTGGCTGTACGCAGAATCTCCTCGATTGTGCTGATTCGCTCTTCGGTTTCTGCCTGAGCGTCTTTGGCTGCATCGTACTCTGCATTCTCGCTGATGTCTCCGAGTGAGATTGCCTCTTTCAGTCTCTCTGCGTTCTCCTTACGAACTACAGTGATAAGATGATCGAGTTCTGCATTTAGTTTGTCATAACCCTCTCTGGTCATTTCATTGGTTTTGTGAGCTGCCATTTTTCTTTCCTTTCCCTTTTACTATTAACAGTTTCAATCTATTCGACTTCTTTTACTTTTACATTTTCACTTGCGGTGAGCTGCATTATCGAGGAGTAACAGAGTTTAAATCTCATAATGTCTCCCACACGTATGATTTCTTTGCAATCTTCTATGTCCACTATGGTGTGGTCTCCCGATGCTCCGACGACTTCTGCGCCCGGCATCTCCGGGAATATGTTGGCAATGTCTCCGAAGTCCGCTCTTCCTACGGCGAGGAGCGCTCTTTGGCGCATACCCCTGTCTTTGTATTTCGGTTTCTGTCCGAATGCGTCGACTCCTAGTTTACCAATCGGGTGAGTCGGTTTGGTACGAAGTTCAATTACTTCTGCCTCAAGGATAAATCCATCATCCCTCATGCAGTCAACTTCCGTCCTGCCGTAAGCCGTCCTCAGGTCCTCCAGCGGACCGCAGGCTGATACGGCACCTATCCTCAGCATATTTATCCTTTCAGGCATAACCCCGTCGAATAAAGGCATAAGGCTCGATGTCGCGCCTCCCGATATTATCTCAAGCTGCCTGCCTATCCCACTCTCGATAGCCTCTGCATAGGATACAAGCTGCTCCATCTTCTCTTTGGTCGGCATCACTGAGCCGTAGCATCCGAGGTTCGTTCCTATGCCTGCCAGATGCACGAAATCGCATTTGTCCTCGACATACTTTGCAACATCCACGAGTTCCTCGAGTTCGAAAAAACCTTCTCTAAGGTCGCCGAGATCCGCCATGAGTATGATGTTGTGCGCTTTGCCCGTATGTGCCGATGCTTCCTCTATGGCTTTGATTGCTGCAAACTCGCTCTCGAGACTGTAGTCGCAAACTTCAATCATCTCCGGGATCTCTGACAGCATCGGAACCCTGATCATCATAAGCGGGGCTTTTACTCCGGCTTCCCGGGCTCTTATCAACTGCTCGAGCCTCGAAGACGCTATCCACTTTGCGCCGCAGGTTTCATAGTCCAGAGAAAAGGAAGCCATCCCGTTTGAAACCTTGATGACACCGGCTACATCGATCCCGGCATCGCGGCACCACGATACGACCTGAGTCATATTGCTTCTCAGAGCCTCGTGATTAACTGTCAGTAATGGATACTTGCTCATGAATATCACCTCAGATTGTCATCAATCGGCAAGTTTGTTTTCCTCGACGAAGCGTCTTATCTTCATACCCGTCGTCTTGTTGAACTCGCTCTTCTTGATGACTATATGCTTGATGCTCTTCCAGTCAGGAAGATGCTGGTTTATCTTATCTACTTCCTTGTCGATCAGTTCGTATACGGCCTTTTCGTCATCAGCCTTATCTCCGAGAGCTTCTCTGACATTTTCTTTGTCAGGACGGAGAGTGACATATATTCCTCTCATCATCCTGTCTTCGTTTTCCTCATCAGCCCAGACCATGCACTCTTCGATGTACGGGCTTCTGCCGAGTTTCTCTTCGAGTTCCTCAGGGAATACATTTTTACCGTTGGCTGCGATGATTACGTTTTTCTTACGTCCCGTGATGTATATGTAATTGTCCGCATCGAGGTGTCCGAGATCTCCCGTGTGGAACCATCCGTCTTCCATGCATTCCTCGGTAGCCTCAGGATTTTTATAGTATCCCATCATGACCTGCGGGCCGCGGAAACAGATCTCGCCGTTACCGTCCTCGTCTTTGTCCACGATCTTGCATTCGGTGAACTGGAAGAGTTTGCCGGCGGACTCGTTTCTCATGAAATGCCATTGATCCGGATTGAGTGCGACCATTGGCGAAGTCTCCGTCAGGCCATAGCCTTGGAGGCACGGAATACCCATGCTGCGGAAGAAAGCGAGGACTTTAGGATCCACTCTCGCACCGCCTGCGATGAACATATCTATCCTGCCGCCGAACTGAGCCATAATCTTTTTGGCTATAGGCTTGGCGACATTGACTCCGATTCTTGATGTG
>JAFREV010000147.1 GCA_017434685.1 Mogibacterium sp. | reverse complement strand
GACCTGACTGGAAGGTCGGAAAAGGCTTTGCAATGATAATGCAGGGATCCGGACTTCCGGGACTCGACCACGCGGAGGCTATTGCAAAACTTACCACTGACGGTAATGTAATCCTCCACTCAGGCGGTGCGGACATTGGAACGGGACTTGATACTATTTCTGCCAAGATCGTATCCGAACTTATATGCATCGATATGAACAGGATTACGGTTCTCTCCGGAGATACCGACGGCTCGGTATTCGATACGGGTTCATACGCATCATCGGGTACATTCTTCTCGGGCGGAGCTTCACTTGAGGCTACTAAAAAGCTCAAAGAGGCTATGCTTCAGGAAGCGGCCCTTCAGATGGATGAAGATCCATCTGACCTCGAGCTCAGATACCCGGGAGAAGTTCACTCCCTCAAGACAGACAATACCCTCTCCTACTACGAGCTCTCGCACACCGCCTGCAGCGGTGAGGGCCGCGGAGAAATGGTCGGCCACGGCGTATTCGTAACCAAGGCTTCATCCGTACCATACGGTGCTCACTTCGCACAGGTTGCCGTAAATGTTAAGACGGGTGAGATAAAGGTTCAGAAGTTCTACGCACTTCAGGATGCCGGAACTCCTATCAACCCTGAAATAGCACTCTGCCAGATGTATGGTGCGGCTCTTAAGTCCATCGGTCACTCCCTCTACGAGGACATGATACTGGACGAAAACGGAGTATGCATCAACGCTAATATGACAGACTACGGTGTACCGATGATCAACGAGCAGCCTGATGACTTCAAATCAGTACTCGTTGATGTCAAGGACGAGTTCGGACCAATGGGTGCCAAGTCCATATCCGAAATCGCCTGCAACGGTGCAGCCCCTGCCATAGGAAACGCAATACACGATGCGTGCGGAGTTTGGATCAGAACATGGCCGATGACCCCTGAGAAGATACTAAAGGAGCTCGGTAAGATATAACATCCACCCTTACAGCTTAAAAGGACAAGAAAAATCCATCCCTTTCGAAAGAATCGATTGGGATGGATATTTAATTACAGAAGTTCCAATAGCTTTTCTGCCTTTTCCTTTGGGAATCCCTTAAGCTCGGGATCATCAATCCACTCTTTTAACTTGGCCTTTGCATTATCGCTCTGAGGGAGCATATAGCCCGCCTCGCGCATAATGTCTGCTCCGAGCAGTCTCTCAGATGCTGCGACGGCTTTCATAAGTCTGTAGAACTCGTCAGTTCCTGCTCCCTCAGCCATCTGGAGAGCCATCTTCTCTTGTATCGCCTTGGATGCAGCCATAGCATTCAACATATCCGTAACAGTCTCTGTCTTTTCTTGCTGAGCGGGATACTCTGCCGGTACCATGCTAATGGCACCGCTTGGGCAAGCCTCAGCACAAGCTCCGCAGCCTATACATTTATCCACATCTATTATGCTGTTTTCTGTATCAGTCGCTCCGGTCGAACAGACGAAGAGGCAGAGACAGTCTTTGGTGCAAAGGTTTATATTTCTTACAGCATATTTCTTCATCTCTATTTCCTCCCCTCTATCATCTCAAACTTCCACTCCGGCACCTTACATACCGGGCATTTCTCCGGCGGATTATCTCCTATATATACAAAGCCGCAAGCTGTGCAAAGCCATATATCTGTGCCCGCAAGCATCTTATCTCCGTCCTTCTGATATTGCTCGACGAGAGACTGCAGCATGCGAGTTACCTTCTCTCCCCAGACTATAGCGCGTGCAGCGCCTCTATCCTTGCTCTCATCCGCAATAACTCTGGCTCCCGGGTAATTATCTACATCTGTCGCCATCATCTCTGCAAGCTTATCCACTCCAATATCTCCGACAGACGGAGTAATAGACGTAAAATAGTCAGCAAGTTCGGCATAAAGCTCGGATATCTCCTGTTTGTACTGCTTATCAGCTCCTCTCGCCAAATTGCTGCAAAGAGCTGCCATCTGCCCGGCACTCACTTTAGTTACATCTTCATCTGTCCCGAGATTAAATGCATCCGTCACTTTGACTTCCTCTTCCTCAGGCTTAAAAGCAGACTTAGGTGCTTTACAAAGCGGACAAGTCCAGTCCTCAGGCAAGCTCGCAAAAGGAACAGTTTCCTTGTCGTCATCGTACACATAACCGCATACTTGGCATTTATATCTCATAAGCCTTCCCTCCTCTTCTTATATAATTGCATCTATTGTTTAATAAGGTTCTTTATTTATAACAGAGAATTGTAAACCTAAAAAGAGACAAAGTCACAAAAAACCATCCCATCGGTCATGTGTCGATGGGATGGAGTTGAAAGTCTTAAAGTCCTATCTGTCTTCTCGGAAGTACGGGAGTCCGAGTCCTTCAGGTGGCTGGTTCTCGTGTTTGTTTCTCAAGCTTATCGCTATAAGCATGAAGATTGTAACGAGATACGGAAGCATCTTGTAAATCTCCTTCATGGCGAAATTCGAGCCTGTAGGGATATACAGATACAGTATGTACAGTCCGCCAAAGAGGATTGATTCCCAAATGGACCAATTCGGACGCCATATCGAGAATATTACCAGTGCGATGGCAAGCCATCCTCTGTCACCGAATGCGTCATTTGACCATACACCGTTGGCGTAGTCAAGAACGTAGAAGAGTCCGCCGAGACCTGCAATCATGCAGCCTATGCAAATCGAGAAGTATTTATATCTGTTGATATTGATACCTGCAGCATCTGCTGTAGCAGGGTTCTCGCCTACGGCTCTGAGTTCGAGACCGGTGCGCGTCTTGTTAAGCATATAGCTTGTGAGAATCGCTATTATTATTGCCACGTATGTCATGAAGCTGTATGAAAACAATAATTCTCCAATAGCTCCGGCCTTTCCGGCGAACGGCAGGGTCGTCTTGAATGCCTTGCTTGTTGCTGTCAGCGTAATCGAAGGAACCTCAGCTCCTGTCAGCTTGATAATAGATCCGCCGAAGAAGTTACCGAAGCCTACTCCGAATGTGGTCATAGCGAGACCTGTTACGTTCTGGTTCGCCCTGAGTGTTACCGTCAGGAAACAGAATATGAGTCCCATTATGAGTGCTCCCAGCATACATGTGATGATAGGAATTACTACTCCCAACACAGGATTAAAT
>JAFREV010000146.1 GCA_017434685.1 Mogibacterium sp. | reverse complement strand
ATTTACTTTCTTTGTCTTTTCGCTGCCTTTGCTGTCCGTAGCAGAGAGGGTGACCAAATATGTTCCTGCCTTTTGCGGATTATAGCCTCCATTATCTTTCACCTTAAGCGGCAAGACTCCATCCTCTTGGTCCGTAGCCTTGAAATCTTTGATCGCAGCCGTGAGAGCAGTGCCAAACTCAACAGTTTTATCGCTCGCCGTGATGACCGGTGATGTATTATCTCTTTCGGCGGCAAAATAGGTTATTTTTTCACCTGTTAATGCCAAGGCCTGCATCTCGGATATCTGAGTTCTGTCATACCCGTTTTCATCATACTCTCCGCTTACCTCTCCCGGATTCTTGACAAACCACACTCTTCTATTCTTTGATGCTCCTGAAAGTCCTGTTTCGCTGAGTTTAGCATTCAAAGAATTTGATACGGTAAGCTCATTAAGATTTGCGACTTCGGTATAGGAATCCACATAAAGCATGCTAGAGGTCTTGCAATCAGATGATACGGTAAAACTGCTTAAATCAAGAGATTCCAAAGATGTGCAATCCTCAAACATATCCTGCATGTCTGTAACTCGCTTTGTATTAAATTTGCTCACATCCAGACTTTGCAGAGACTTGCAGCCTCTGAATGTTCCATAATAATCCTCAACATATGGCGTCTGAATATTACCTAAGTTCAAGGACTGAAGGGACTCGCATCCGTAAAACATACATCTAATCCCTCTCAGCGTCGGTGTTTCAAAGTTGCTTAAATTAAGATCCTTTAAAGATTTGCAATCCTTGAACATGTATTTCATATCCTCGACTTTCTGTGTATTGAAACTGCTTAAATTCACGGATTTCAGTGAAGTGCATCCGTCAAACATTTGGTACATATCAGTAACATTTTCCGTATTGAAATTTCTTAAATCTATAGAGGTAAGTGACTCGCAGTTACGAAACATGTAGGACATGGTCTTAACATTTCCTGTTTTAAATTTGCCGACATTAATCGTCTTTAATTTTTTGCAACCGGAAAACATGCTTCCTATTGTTGTGGCCTTCGATGTGTCGAGTTTACTTACATCCAGTGACGTCAGTGATTCGCAGCCCGCAAACAAAGATCCCATTCCAACGGCACTTGAAGTATTGAGCTTGCTTACATCCAGTGATGTCAACGAACTGCAACCTGAGAACAAGCCTCCCATATCGTATACATTGGAAGTATCAAATTTACTGATGTCAATAGTTTTCAGCGATTTGCAGCCCCTAAATGTGTACCACATATTCGTTATTTTCGATGTTACATTTATACTTGCAGCATCAAGGGACGTGAGCGATTCGCAATCCTGAAAAGCACAAGATAAGGACGTCAGATTTGAAATATCCATATAGCGTATATTCTTTATTTGTTTGCAGGATTTAAATCTATAGAACAGACCCCAAGTGTTTTTTGGCACTATAACCGGTTTTAAGAATTCCACTTCGGTTACATATTCCATGTCAATGTCGTAATTATTATTGATTGACCCTCCGTGCGGCCACATTCCTTCGCCTGACTTAAAAGCCTTTTGAGCATCTGTAAGGGGACTATTGCTTATCCACAACTTGTTATTATTATCCAAACCCCAGTAGATATCATTTGCATCCGCAAACACAGCCTTTGGCACCGCAACAATGCCTATACAGATAATGAAGCTCATCATCAGGAGTACTACGCTTTGCTTCCAATTCTTTTTCATATTCCTAAACCTCATCTAGTATTGTAAGTGCAACAACTTCCTTTACGGTTACACTTGAGTTACACCATTAATCGTATTATACACAAGAATTGCATATTAGTGAACTATCACTAATATGACTTACCATTCTTTTCTATCATATCCATAGTGATATATCACTTGGAGAAAATGATGGATACAAGAGAAGCTGTAGCAAAAAGAATATATGAATTATGTGACACACGAGGATGGACGCCAAATCATCTTTCAAATGTTGCTGCCGTTCCGCAAGCTACTATTAAGAGCATCCTGAACGGAGAGAGTAGCAATCCAGGAATTGTCACAATAAAGAAACTCTGTGACGGTTTCGAAATCACTCTCTCCGAGTTCTTCTCAACAACATATTTTGAAAAACTTGAGCAGGAAATCCGCTAGACTATAAAGCGAGTATTCCTGCTCGTAGCATTGTCACATAATACAATTGTGTCAACACTGTTGACACAATTATTAATCAATCAAAGGATTATCAACTTCAATACATTCAGTCATTTATTTTCCAATAACCACCCTTATCTCCGCCGATTCTTTCTATTATGCCCGCTTCTTTAAGTTTTGAGATATGATACTTTATGCCGTCAGGCGTAATGCCTATTCTCTGAGAAAGCTCATCTCGTGTTATTGTAGGGTTGTTGCGGATCATATCCAAAACAATCATTCTAGTTTTCTGGGTAGTTTTCCGGGTAGTTTTCTGGGTAGTTTATCGGTAGCTCTTATCTATTGCAGGCCAATTTAATCTCAATGATAAAAGCCGCAATTCCTTGCGGCTTGCTTGGTGGCCTATATTGGACTTGAACCAATGACCTACAGGTTGTCACCCTGTCGCTCTCCCAACTGAGCTAATAGACCTCATATATGCACCGGCTACTGCGTCGGCGTTTTCAATTATAACCGTTATGCGCTCTCAATTCCAGTAATTTTTTATAATGAATTGCTCATATCCGTAAATTTATTATAATTACTTATACACTATCATCAGCTACAACAAAGTCTGTATTATGCAGATGTTTATTAAAGAAATCAGCAATGAAGGAATATTACATCACAGCAGTTAATGGAAATATTGATTGGGCAGGCATCCCTCAACTTGAGGCAGATCAAATTCAGTGGAAGCCTGACTGCGGAGTACGCTGCTTCGCTCAGTTCTGCTATGACGAAGATAATCTGTACGTTCATCTTAGGGCTGTCGAAAAGGATATCCGCGCAGAATACACGGAGCCTCTTTCTTCGGTCTATGAGGACAGTTGTATGGAATTCTTTTTCATGCCGGGGAATCGCTACTTCAACTTTGAAATCAATCCGAACGGCTGTCTTTATGTAGGATTCGGTCATAACGCATCGGACAACACCGCCCTGTACCGTTCCGATTTCTCGGAGCTTTTCGATATCAGAAGCGATAGGACCGAAGACGGATGGGAAGTATATTACAGAATACCTCTCTCATTTATACAAATCTTTTATCCGGCTTATAAATTCACCGGTACTCTCAAGGCCAATGTTTACAAGTGCGGAGATAAGACCGCCTGCAGACATTATCTCGCATGGAGCCCCATCTTGACGGAAAAGCCTGATTTCCACAGAACTCAAGATTTCGGAACAATGATTTTCAAATAGTGCCCAGCTGCTTTTAATCGCTCGCATAAAGTACATAAAAATACATACAATAATAAGTAGAAAGCCTTGTTTTACATATATGCGGATGATAAAATCTAATCAGTAGGAAACGGAAACTATTAAAATAGTTTCCGCATCATTATCTGAGGGATGAAAATGACAAAGGACGCAGCGAGAGAACTACGCACTCGCATTCTTGACGAAGCAGCTAAGTTGTTCGACACCAAGGGCATTAAATTCACCATGGATGACCTTGCGCGTTCTTTAGGCATGAGCAAAAAAACTATTTATACGGTATTCAAGGACAAACGCTCGATTATGATTGAAACAATCGACCGTTTTTTTGATGACGCGCTCGCCGACGAGCAGGAAATAGTCAACAACGAGTACTTCACCATACCGGATAAGCTCATGGCAATTATCAGCCTTGTCCCTGACAGATATACCAACAACGACCTGCGTCAGCTGCACGTGCTCAAGGAGAAATACCCTGCCGTGTACAAACACTGGAAAAAATGTCGTGATAAATATTGGGAAGCCATAGAGTCTCTCCTTGTGCAGGGAATCGAAGAAGGCTCTTTGAGATATGTATCCATCCCTATCTTCAAAACGATGTTCAGGTCAACCATCGAGCAGTTCTTCCAGAGAGACGTGCTCGTCAAAAATGGGATTTCGTACAAAGAGGCTCTGGCTGATGTAGCCTACATCCTCGTCAACGGAATCACCGCAAAGTAGGTATTAATTGTACAAGTATAAATTGTCACAAGAAAGAGAGGGAAAGATGGCAAAAGCAAAGAAAGTATTGACTCGCGACGAGAAGATCTTCAAACTCGCAAAGATCATCACCGATCGCAAGGATGTTTTGCTTGGTCTTGAGAAAGTATCCCACGATTCGCCTGAGTACTGGGGAATCGACTGCGGATACCAGTACATCGTCAGAAGATACGGTCAGAACATCGCTGACGACTGTCTCGACACAGCGCTCAAGATGGGCAAACGTAAACCAAGGACTTTCGCAACAATGAAGGAGCTCACGGGTTATGACGATGAGCACCTCAAAACAGTTCTCGAGGCACTCGGACAGTTCGGTCTCGTAGAGTGGCACAGCGAAAACCTTGACGGTAAGAATCCAAACCATGAAAGACGTTATGTGCTCGACATGTTCGTACCGGGTTCAGCAGAGATTATGGTCATGAGAGACCAGATTATGCCGGAGACACCACAGGTAGCAGACTTCTTCGAGCGTATGACTTACCTTCCGCTCGCAGGCATCACTCAAATGGTAGGCAAAGGCGGATGCGGAATCGGAATGCACGTAATCCCTGTAGAGAAAGCCATCCCTGCAGAGTGCGAATCTCTCGATGTAGAGCACATCTCCTACTGGCTCAAGAAATACGAAGGCCAGATTGGTATCGGTATGTGCTCCTGCCGTAAACAGCAGGAAGAGAGAGGTGAAGGTTCCGGAGACATCAAGCAGTATTGGTGCATGGGCCTCGGCGACTTTGCTGACTACTGCAAAGAGACCGGCATGGGCTACGACATCACTTATGATGAAGCTATCGAGATTCTCGAAGCTGCAGAAGCCAAGGGTTACGTACACCAGGTTACAAACATCGATGGTGAGGATAAGATCTTCGCTATCTGCAACTGTGCAATCGGAGTTTGCAACGCTCTTCGTACATCACAGCTCTTCAACACACCTAACATGTCCGCTTCCGCATACGCATCAGAAGTTGATGCTGAGAAGTGCGTAGCATGTGGCAAGTGCGTTGAGGTTTGTCCTGCAGGCGCTGTCAGACTCGGACAGAAGCTCTGCACAAAGCACGGTGAAGTTGAATACCCTAAGCAGGAGCTTCCTGACACCAACTTCTGGCCGGAAGAGAAATGGAACTGGAACTACAAGAACGAAAACGGCGTAATCCAAACATGGCCTACAGGTACGGCACCATGTAAGTCAGCCTGCCCTCTTCACATCTCTATTCAGGGATATATCGACATGGCTTCGAGAGGCGAATACAGAGAGGCTCTCGAGCTGATTAAGAAAGACAACCCGTTCCCTGCTGTCTGCGGAGCTATCTGCTGCAAATACTGCGAGGACGTGTGTACAAGAGGAACCATCGACGAATCTCTTGCTATCGATGACATCAAGCAGTTCATCGCAGCCAAGGATCTCGAGGCAGAGCACAGATATGTTCCGCCTATGGTTTCCACCACAAGAGAGAAGTTTGACCAGAAAATCGCCATCATCGGTTCCGGTCCTGCAGGAATGTCCTGTGCATACTTCCTCGCAATCGAGGGATACAGCCCTGTCGTATTCGAGAAGAATCCTGTACCGGGCGGTATGATGACACTCGGAATTCCTAACTTCAGACT
>JAFREV010000145.1 GCA_017434685.1 Mogibacterium sp. | reverse complement strand
TGCTTTTGAGGAAGTTCTCAAAGAACGCAACATTCCATATGAACTTGTAGACGATGACGAAACCCGCGGCTTCAAAACAATATGGGAAAATGCAGATGACAAAGACAGACAACTCGTTTACAGACAGGCTCTTCCTGCAGTTAGGCGCATTGCAGAACACGAGCCGTATCTTTTCGAGGCAGAAGGAGATCCGTTACGCATCAGATTCAACTATATGGAGCGTAAACTCCACGAAGACTCTTTCGGAGAACTCCTGCTTGAAAGGCCGGACATCGACTGGAATATCTCCATTTCTATTAAGAATGATGCCAGGATCATTTCAGCACTCCCGGTAGCAGACCGCGCCAGAAATATTAAGGACGGAAGAGTCATCAACATTTTCAATGAGATTGATGATTTCGGCGAAAGGATTTTCAACGTACCTTGCACAAATGAATACTTCAATGACGTAAACGAAGTTCTCCTGACATTCGAACCTCTTTCGAGCGAAGAGTGGAAAGAGAAAATCAAGGATCCGGATTTCCTCTACGGTAAACTCATCAGCCCTATGTTAAGAGCTATAGGCAATGAGATTTCCCGTATAGTGAAGTATCATCCTGAAGCGCCTCAGAAGATGATCGACTATTTCTACGGCAAATATGACTACTACTTCCTCAATCCTATAGATGAGTTGGAAGTAACTCGTATGGGCGCTGTAAACTGCCATGGCCAGCTCGGTCGTATACCAAACAGCCACCACTTCTATACGACAAAGGTTAAATATCCGACCGAACTTCTGGAAGTGAGATTCGCAACCGGAAGGCGCGGAGAGATCTTAAAAGACACCATCAAATTCGCATTCGACGGCGGCTGGGAAATCTGTATGACGCTGAGTTTCGAGGATGACCACATTGACGACAGAAACTTCTCCCTCAATGTATACCTCCCGACGACGCCATACAACAGCTACCGCGACCAGGTACACTGGTATTAGTCAAAGGGCCTAAGGGCCCTTTTTTATTGCCGGCGAAGAGAATTTGATGCAGGGCACAATAAACCTGGGGTGACGAAATGAATTGCAAAAGAACGGCCGGGTTCGTAATGAACCCGGCCGTTGTGTTTAAATGCTCTGTGAATGCTTTAGCTGTTGAGGAGCAGTAAGCTGAATACGAGTGTAAACAGCGCTACCGTCTCTACGATACCGATTACGATGAAGTAGTTTGCGGTACCTTTTCCTGTTGCGCCGAGAGCATCAGCGGAAGCTGCAGCAGCTCTTCCCTGGAAGAGTGCGGAAAGTCCGATGGCGAGACCGCCAAAGATTCCTACACCGAGGGCCATGCCTGCATCGCAGTTAGCACCGTTGATGAAGTTCATCAGCAGGAAGCCGTAGATGGTCTGTGTAAGCGGAGCACCTGTGAACGCGATCATGATGAACGGAGCAGGTTTACCACTTGCGTAGCATTTCTTCCATGCGCCTACTGAGGACATGCCGGCAAATCCTGCTCCAAATGCAGAACCGGCAGCGGATAAACCAAGGGCAGCAGCCATACCTATAAATGCAAGATTCATATCAATTCTCCTTTTCTTAATTATTTAACTTTCTTAAATGGCTCGTAAGGGATTCCCGTCCACTCGAGACCTATCTGGCCTGAGAACTCGAGTACGTTGAGACGTACGCCGTGAACTACTACTGACAGGAAACACATGATTATGTTAAGTGCATGGCCTATAAGTACAACCACTACACCGAGTATGATCAGAGGGCCGTGCATACCGGCCGCAATCCCGTTAAAGCTCTGTGAAATCGCAACACCGGCCATGCCGACTGCGAATAATCTGATATAACTCATTACGTTACCGAAGCAGCTGATGGTGTTGAGGAAGACCGTGAAAGAGTCAGCAAGTCCTGCCTTGAGTCCCTGTCCGATAGTCTTTTCAGGCGACATTCCGCCGAAGAGAACTACCAAGATGAACGCTACTCCGATTGCAACAAATACCGGCATGATGTTGATCTTCTCGTGGATTACCAGGAACAGCGACAGCAGGTACATTGCTACTACTGCTATCGTCCATCCCACATCGGCAACCCATGAAAGGTCTTTCTCCGGTATCTTTTTCTTTATCGAGAGAATCGATCCCAGAGCCATCTGGATTGCTCCGATGGTGAATGAGAATTTCATAATCGTGTTCTGCGGTACATCCGCTGCAAGCCCGAAAGCCTCAGGGTATGTTGCAAATGTCGGGATGACCAATGCCTTTAGGAACGGAACGTTCATAGCACTTTCCATGCCGAACCAGGTTCCCGTAACAGCACCCCATATAACCGTGGCAATCGACAGTACGTAGAGAAGGAATCTGATTACATGAGTTCCTTTCTTTGTGACCGTCAGGGCTATGGTTCCGAGGAGGATCAGCAGGCCGTAGCCTCCGTCACCTATAATCATCGCGAAGAACAGTGTGAAGAACAGGAAGAACCAAAGCGATATATCCTGTTCTCTGTATCCCGGCAGTATGCCGAGAATCTCGAACACCGGCTGGATGAACTTGGATACTTTACTGTAGCGAACTTTAGTAGGTATCTGGTCGTCATCCTCTGCTACATCTTCGATGCCATAGCCGCAGCCTTTTTCGGCGGCCATTGCCTTGAACTTATCCAGCTCGACCTCCGGAATGTATCCGGAAAGCCATACGAATTCGTCGTCGCTCTGTGCCGTGGCATTTGCAGCTGAGAAGTTCACTTCGTCCTGAAGTTTGAGCAGCTGGTCTTTGAAACTGATGTCGTTGACCGATGCGGCTTTGAGCGTCTCATCGCAGGTCTCGATGCCGTTTCTGGCGTCTTCGATTTCCTGCTTCAGATCGCTTACGCTCTTCTCAGGAAGTACGAACTCGGTTGCTGCGTACTCCACAGGGAGTGCGCCGAGCACTGCAACTGTTTTTTGTTTGTCGATGTCGGCGAGGCGAATCAGTTTAACGTTTTCGTCTTCGACTGCCTGAGCGAATTCCTTTTCTCCCATGCGGTAGAAGTGGAAGTCAAAGCCTTCGTCCTTGAGGGAAGCGAGCTCCTGTGGTGAGAAATCTCCCCATGCCGAGATACGATCGATCTCGGTGTTGGCTGCGCTTATCTCCTGGCTAAAGGAAGACTTTTGCTCGAGAGCTTCGCGTACGCCTTCATACATTTTGTTGAATTCAGCATCGCTTAGGACTTCTTCGCTGCCCTTTTGCTTAGGCTCAGCATAATCCCTGAGGGCCATCTGCGCCTGAGCCATGTTCTGGTAGCGCTCAGTCACTTCACGATCTGCACTTTGTTTTTCTGCAAGATGCACTACTCCGATATCACGGAGACCTTGTAGCATCTCTTCTTTATGAGCGGCAGATGTGACGATGTGTATCATTTTCATTTTTTCTATCATCGCTACACCTCCACCAATTTCTTCTTAGAGATTTTGCCGCGGACTACGGCCGCCGTCTGCTGGTCTCCCAGGTATACCTGGATGACTCTGATGTTCTCCTTCGCTTCAGGTATCTTGACCTTTTCAAAGAGGTTAACCCTCTGCGAAGTAGTCCTGAGCTCCTTTTCAAGCAGTTCTGTCTGCTTGCGGAGCGTCGAGACGATGGCATCGAGTCTGGCAATCTCACGAAGTTTGAAGACTGCGGTATCAACCCAGAGTGGATACTCCTCCACATCGTAATTGATGTCCTTGAAAGTCAGTTCCTCGAATGCCGGGATGGTAACACCCGCGATATTCTCGTCCTTGACTATTACTTTGTCAGGCTGCACCAGCTGATCGAGTCTCTTCGCTTCATCGAAGATCTCGTTCTCTGCGAATACAGCTATCCAGTCGTCCAGGTCACCAATCATCTGAATGCGTTCGGCTTCCTTCTGTTCCATCTCTGCGCGGATCTTCATGATTACGGACTGCAGCTGCTGTTTTTTAAGCTGCAGCGTAGGAAGATAGCGCTGGAACTGTTTGAGGTTGTCCTTTTGCTTCTTCAGTTCGTTTTTTGTCAGTTTGATAGCCATGGACCCGCTCCTTTTTTAATTCAACGCGTCTTTGTTCGGCCATCTCTCCTGGATAAGGCTGGTCTTCATACCCGTTTCATTAGGTTCGAAGCACTCAGCGAGAATATCCCAGCCGAGATCGAGCGCGTCCTCAAGCGGTATGTTTACTCCGAGGTCCATCATCTTGGATTCGAACAGTTCACCGTATTTCAGGAGTTTGTCGTCCCACTCAGTCATCATGAATCCCATGGATTTCTTCTCAAGTGATTCTTTGTACTGAGCGTAGAGACGAATCATACCGTCCATCAGTGCGCGGTGGTCATCTCTGGTCTCGCCGTTTACGTTCTGTTTAAGACGTGAGAGCGATCCGAACGGCTCGATGTGTCCGCTCTTGAGATAGTACTGTCCCTCCGTGATGTATCCTGTGTTATCCGGTACCGGGTGAGTTACGTCGTCTCCCGGCATCGTGGTAACTCCGAGGATAGTGATAGAGCCCGCACCTTCGATATCTACAGCCTTCTCATAGCGTGCAGCCAGTGAGCTGTAGAGGTCTCCCGGATAACCACGGTTTGACGGTACCTGCTCCATCGTGATCGCCATCTCTTTTTGAGCATCGGCGAAGTTGGTCATGTCAGTCAGAAGCACGAGCACTCTCTTACCCTCGAGGGCGAACTGCTCAGCTACGGCGAGTGACATATCCGGCACGAGTGTGCACTCTACGATAGGGTCAGCCGCTGTGTGAATGAACATAACCGTGTGGCTCATGGCGCCGCCTTTTTCAAGCGTGTCACGGAACTCCATGTAGTCATCGTATTTGAGACCCATTCCGCCGAGAATGATTACGTCTACTTCAGCCTGCATCGCGATTCTCGAAAGCAGCTGGTTGTACGGTTCTCCGGAGATGGAGAAGATCGGCAGTTTTTGGCTCTCTACGAGTGTGTTAAATACGTCGATCATCGGAATACCCGTACGAATCATGTTCTTAGGAAGTACACGCTTAGCCGGGTTAAATGATGGTCCGCCGATAGGAATCATGTTCTCTGTCAGCGCAGGACCGTTGTCTCTAGGAACTCCGGCTCCGTCGAAGATACGACCGAGCAGATGCTCTGAGAACGATACCATCATCGGTCTTCCGAGGAAGCGGACAGGGTCAGTTGTGCTGACACCCTGAGCTCCCGCAAATACCTGGAGAGACACAATGTCTTTATCCAGTTTGATTACGTTAGCATAGCTGTCGCCTACCAGAGCGAGGTCGCCGTTCTTGACTCCCTCGGCACGGACGGTGACAACGTTGCCGACAATTGAATCTATCTTTGTATATACTTTTTGCATATTACACCGTCCTCCTAGCTAACGACCTTCGACATGTAGAGATCAGTGATTTTCTTCTCCTGAGCGTCGAATTCTTTGGTTTCGAACTCAGTACCATGCCAGTCGAGGAATTCCTGTCTCAGCTGGTTGAAGAATGCTCTGATATCTTTCTTGTCTGCAATATCGTAAGTCTGCATCATAGCATCATAAAGCCTGTCGAACTCTTTGCGCTGCCTCTCAGGGACGCAGGCCTGGTCGATAGGATCGAATGAGTTCTGCTGCAGATATACAGAGTCCAGAAGTTCTCCCTTCTGATAGATGATGTAGTCGTCGTTGGAAGTACCTTCCTCGCCTACTACCTTCATCATCTGGTTAACTTCCGTACTTCTGATAAGGATGGCTCTCGCCTCCTCCATACGGTCTGTGTCTACAACGCCTGTGTACTTGGACCATGAATCCACCGGGTGGATGGCCGGATACTTACGGGCATCTGAACGCTCTCTGGCAAGTCCGTGGAACGCGCCTACTACCTTCAGAGTAGCCTGTGTTACAGGTTCCTCGAAGTTACCACCGGCCGGTGATACCGTTCCGCCGATTGTAATGGAGGAAATTGTTCCGTCTTCAAGTCTTACCTTACCTGCTCTCTCATAGAAAGCAGCGATTGAGGACTCGAGGTAAGCCGGGAACGCTTCTTCGCCCGGGATTTCCTCAAGACGTCCTGACATCTCACGCATGGCCTGTGCCCAACGGCTTGTTGAGTCGGCGAGCATCAGTACATCGAGACCCATCTGTCTGTAGTACTCAGCCAGTGTTACTGCCGTGTATACCGAAGCCTCTCTGGCTGCTACCGGCATGGATGATGTATTACAAATGATGATTGTACGCTCCATGAGTGAACGTCCTGTCTTAGGGTCGATCAGCTCAGGGAATTCTTTGAGTACTTCTACTACCTCTCCGGCACGCTCTCCGCAGGCTGCTACGATTACGATATCAACCTCAGAGTTCTTGGCCTGCATGTGCTGGAGCACTGTCTTTCCTGCTCCGAACGGTCCCGGGGTGCAGAATGTTCCGCCCTTGGCTACCGGCAGGAAAGCATCGATGCAGCGAATTTTCGTTACCAGTGGCTCTGACGGTCTGAGTTTCTCTTCGTAGCATGAAACAGCCTGTTTGATCGGCTGTGTGAATACCATCGAGAGATCTCTTGTCTCGTCTTTGCCGTTAACTATTGTGCAAACCGTATCATGGACGTTGTAAGTTCCTGCTTTTTTGATGGACTTAACTTTCCAGTCATCTCCCTTGAGAGTGAAAGGAACCATGATGTGGTTGGTAAAGAGGCCTTCCGGCACTGTGCCGATTGTGCTGCCTGCTTTAACGTGGTCACCTACTTCTGCGGTAGGCGTGAATTCCCAATCTTTATCCGGAATAGCTTCCAGATATACACCTCTGTCCAGGAAGAATCCGCACTGCTCGGCTAATTGCGGCAGCGGGTTCTGAAGACCGTCGAATACCTGTGTCAACAGTCCCGGACCCAGATCTACGGACATGAGCTCTCCTGTGAACTCTACTGCGTCACCGACTTTGATTCCGTCGGTCATTTCGTAGATCTGCATGCTTACTTCCCCGTTGTTGATTCGAATTACCTCTCCTTTGAGGCGCTTGTCGTCAACGAGGATGTAACCAACTTCGTTCTTTCGAACCGAGCCGTCGAAGTCAACTTTTATGAGGTTGCCGTTGACTCCGGCTACATATCCTGTTTGTACTTTCATAAATAACTCCTGTTATGTTACAAGCTGTATACGCGCTGCTGTATCCCTTCGAATAGGGAGTTGAATTCAGCCTTGCCCTTCTCGTGCTCGAAGCAGCTCAGGCGTTCAAGCAGTTTTAACTTGATTGCATATCCGAAGAGCACATGGTCGTCGAACATATGCAATCCCACCAGTGAGTCCAGATTTTCAAACTCGTACTCGAGCAGAAGTCTCTCGGCTTCCAGCGGATTCTTTGCTGAAAGTGCGGAAGACACTACCTGAGTTATGAATCCGTCCTTATCGTATGCGGACGAGTAGTTCTTTCCGAGATTGACACTTCTCTGGTAGCTCAGCTCTTTGTTTAACATTCCGTAGAATTTGGACCACTCGTCTACGAGAGGACCCTCCGTGGAG
>JAFREV010000144.1 GCA_017434685.1 Mogibacterium sp. | reverse complement strand
ACTCTGAGTACGGATACACCAGTCCGTTATCATATGCCCTGGTCACGAGGCCTATGCGTGTAAAGAATTCCATAATGCGATTATATCCGGCGGCGTTTGTGTTGGTAATGTTGCAGCGGCCACTTCCCGTGGCTCTGATCTTTCTGCCCGGCTCTGCCATCTTTTCGATCACCAGCACCGAAAGATCAGGGGAGCTCATTCCGAGCTCCACCGCTGCAGCGAACCCCGAGGCCCCGCCGCCGACTATTACAACATTGGATTTTCTTCTTTCCGTTTTCATATCATTTAGTAAAAAATCGTATCTGTAATTTCTAAAGATCCCCGCATCAGTAATCGCTATCCGAGCCCGCATCAGTGATCGCTATCCGGACCTGCATCAGTGATCGCTATCCGGACCTGCATCAGTGATCGCTATCCGGACCTGCATCAGTAATCGCTATCCGAATTCGCAATTCTCTTTAAGTCAGAGCAGTTTTTTCAAAAAAGATGCATATTCTACTAAAAAACGGACTAATATGCATCTTTTCATTTTTGCAATCGAGCCCGTTGTTAACAATAATTATAGTACTCCATTTTATCGTTAACTCATAGGTGCATGTTTTTCTTAACGGCTTGTTAACAGCTAAGAAAAAGATGCATTTTTTGCAAAAAACAGTGGGCAAATGTATCTTTTTTGAAAAAAGTCCTTTTTTCTTCTTTGAAAAATTTTTTTCATTCTTTTTGGAAAGGACTTTTCAACTTCTTTGGATAATTCTTTTGCTTCCTTTTCAGGAAAGGACTTTTTCCTCTATCCGTCTGTGCTTCCGAAGCCGCCGATTCTGGCGTCTTCTGACTCGGCGCCTTCAGGTACTTCGTATTTTACTATAATTCCCTGCACAAATGGTTTGCCTTGCGGAAGTTGAACATCCTCGGATGACGGGTTCTCAAATGCCACGAGTATGTGTCCTTCGTTTTCGGCCTCCGCGTAGTCGGCATCTATGACCCCTACGGTGTTCGGGAGCCTGATGCCGTACTTAAATCCGAGGCCGCTTCTCGGAACTATCAGGAGAACTCTGTCATTTGCTCCGTCGGCCACCCAGCGAATTCCCGTGGCGATTTTAAACTTGCTGCCCGCTTCGAAGTTCAGATTATAAGGCATGAAGAAATCGCAGCCCGCAGAACCGGCAGTCGCCTGTCTCGGCAATTTGATATCCTCATACCACTTCCTGAGTTCCGCCTCCGGAAGTCCTTTTATCCCGCAGTCTTTCTTCCACTGCTCAAAACTCACCTTTTCAAAATGCGACATATTCTCTCCTCTAATAGCAAGAAGCTGCGTTTCTTAATTCCTCGGCCTTATCGGTATCTTCCCACTTGACGCCGAGTGCGGTCCTGCCCATGTGTCCGTAGGCCGCAAGCTCTCTGTACTGAGGTTTTCTCAGACCGAGTTTTTTGATGATCGCAGCCGGTCTCATATCGAAGTTGTCCACTATGAGCTTGGCAATCTGCTCGCTGTCGAGTTTGCCCGTGCCGAATGTATCCACGCACACGGATACAGGCTCTGCAACGCCGATTGCATACGCAAGCTGCACTTCGCACTCCGTGGCAATTCCCGCTGCTACTATGTTCTTCGCTATATACCTTGCCATATATGCACCGGACCTGTCCACCTTAGTAGGATCCTTTCCGGAGAAAGCACCGCCTCCGTGAGACGAATGTCCGCCGTAAGTATCTACAATAATTTTACGTCCGGTAAGTCCGGAGTCTCCCATCGGTCCTCCGATTACGAATCTGCCCGTAGGATTTACATATATAATAGTATCTTCATCCATGAGTTCGGCCGGAACCACAGGCGTAATAACATGCTCGAGCATATCGCGTCTTACCTGCTCGAGGCTCACATCCTCGCTGTGCTGAGTCGAAACTACAACAGTATGTATCCTCGTGATTTTATCGTCCTCGTACTCGACCGTAACCTGAGTCTTTCCGTCCGGTCCGAGATACGGAAGCGTTCCGTCCTTTCTGACCTCGGCAAGCCTCATAGCCATTACATGAGCAAGCTTAGAAGACATCGGCATAAGCTCCTCCGTCTCCGTGCAGGCATATCCGAACATCATACCCTGGTCTCCCGCACCGATGAGTGCATCCTCGTCGGATTCCTTTCCTGACTTCTTCTCGTATGACTCCTTTACGCCCTGAGCTATATCCGGCGACTGTTCTTCCATGCGCAGCATAACTTCGCAGGTATTGCCGTTAAAACAAACCTCGTCTCTGTCATAGCCTATGTCGCAGATAACCTTACGGGCTATGGATTCATAATCTACATCAAAGTTGCCGGATGCCTCTCCGAATATCATAAAGAATCCGGTCTTGGTCGCACACTCACATGCCACATGTGCCTCAGGATCCTGCTCGAGTATTGCATCAAGCACGGCATCCGACACCTGATCGCAGATCTTATCCGGATGCCCCTCCGTCACTGATTCGGAAGTAAATAATCTTTTCATTTTAAGTCTCCTATCTCTTATCTGTTATTTGGTAAGTTCACTATTAACATAAAAAAATCTCTGCCAAAGGCAGAGAGAATTCGCGGTCCTCATCTGCCGAGGCCGGTCTTAGCCTCGTGGGATTTGGCACCCGCATCTTCTGACCGGGTTGCCGCGAGTTCAAAGGGCCCAGTCCCTCCCTCGCTCTTAATAAGGATGTCCTTATTATATTCTTCTCAAATCCGATGTCAATAATTAAGTGCAAATCATTTTGGGTATAGGCCGCTTCGTATGGTAAAATCAATGGGTATGGAGCTTAAAGTAATCGAGGGCAGGCAATCCTCCCTCTACAATCATTTTAAGGAATATGAACTCGCGTACTGCAGAGCTACAACCTCACGTCTTATGGGCGTCGTGGCGCTTAAGCTCACGTGGTACAAACCGGGAGACACAAGCAGCAGATACCATCAGATTATGCACCTCGACTATTCCGAGTACGGCATAGATGAGTATCTTGAATTTGAGTGCGAGCCTGGCAGAGAAGACTATGCGGAAACAAAAGAAGCAATGAAAAATCGCTGGAATAATTTCATCAATGTTATAGGCGAGGCTCCTATAAACATAAGTGCCGCATGTATGCTCAGGCTTATCGAATCAGCCCTGCCTCTTGCGGCGGAGGGAAGATCCAGGGAATATGACAATGCGGAAAATGCGGAATTCAGGCGCTACGCTTTAAGGAGAATTTCCCTTATGAAAGAGGCACTTGCAGAACGCGGCATAAGCAGCGATTCCTGCTCGTCTCTTCAGGCGATTGAAACGGTGTCCGCACGCAATCTCGGTCAGTATGCGACCATCAACTACTTCCTGATGAGGCTGGTCGATGCAGACTTCGAAGCCGCAGCGTACCTTTCGACTATGAGCGAAGATGAACTCAGAACCTGTCTTCTCGCAGAACCGGGAGTTCAGACTCTGATGCGAAACTCAATCACAAGAATAAACAAGAAGCTCAATCCGAAGACCTCGGAGAAGCTGAGGATGTATTCCTGCCGCCTTACCACTCTGGCCAAAAATGGCTACTACCATACATCTCTTAACATATGGCTCGATGGCAGCAGAACCAATCGCGATGCCCTGGTTGCAGATATGGACATCGGAAGCATCACCCATATGTCGGCGTATGAAAGTGCAATGCAGATAGTCCAGCCGGAATACATAACCGTATTCGGCTGCCACGATAATATGCTCAGCGGATTCGATCCCGGGCACATCAGCCAGCTCTCAAAGGCCGAGCAGTCGCCCTGCGAAAACGGTTGGGTTTATACAATTTACAATCAGACAAACGCGCATGTCGAGAAATCCGAGTACAGACTCGGTGAAGATGTTTACGGATATGCGCTTCTGACAATAGGAGGAGAACTCATACTCATGAGTCACAGCCTGAGCAACATATCCATGCTCGACGACGCGGCTGTATTCTCAATTTACTCACCATACCTTTCCGTTAAAGGAAGGTACCGCCTCGACAACCCGATATTCCACACCCTTTGCCATACCCCGGGGGTGATTTTCGACGACCTGGTCGAGCCGGATGAGTAATACAAAATGATTTTT
>JAFREV010000143.1 GCA_017434685.1 Mogibacterium sp. | reverse complement strand
TTGCAGGCGATAAGCAGGCAGAACTCGTTTGGGAAGCCCTGTGCTATAATATCGTGAAATATATAGGCTCTATGGCTACTGTACTAAAGGGAAAAGTCGACGGAATATTGATTACGGGAAGATATACGAGGTTCCCGAATCTCATTAAATATATAAAAGATTACACTGAGTGGATTGCTCCTGTATATGTTTATGAGAATGAAGTGGAGCAGGAGGCCATGTGCGCCGGTGCACTCAGAGTTTTGAAAGGTAAGGAAGAAGCTAAAGTCTATACGGGAAAAGGAATGGTTCATAAGAATGAACTGTTCATGGATTAAATATAAAGGAGGACATGGAGATGTTGGACAGACTGGAAGGCATCCGCGAAGAAGGATTTTCAAAGATTGCAGCTGCATCTAATTCAGCTGAGCTCGAATCCGTTCGCAAGGAACTTACAGGTAAGAAAAGCGCTCTGCAGGAGGTACTTAAGAGTCTCGGAAGTCTTGAGCCGGACATGAGAAAGTCCGTCGGAATGAAGGCTAATGAGATCAAGAATTTATTTGCAGAGAAGATCCGGGAAAGAGAAAAGGAGCTTGTAGCGTCTGCATCTGCTGTTGAAGGGGAATTCGACCTCAGCCTTCCGGGAACGGATATCAAAAGAGGTGCGCTTCATCCTATAACACAGATGTGCTATGACCTTAACGACGCTTTTAGGTCGCTGGGCTTTGAAATATATTCCGAAGATGATATCAGCAGTGAGAAATTCGCCTTTGATAATCTTAATTTTGCTGCAGACCATCCGGCCAGAGCATCTATGGATACATACTGGCTTGAAGGTACTGAGGACAAGAGAGGTAACGAAAGACTTTGCCTCAGACCGCATCTTACCGGCGGTTCGGTTAGACGCCTGCTTGAAGTGGGAGCTCCTACAAGATTTGTTTATCCGGGCAGAGTTTACAGAAATGAAACTACCGATGCCAGACACGAAAGAGCATTCTTCCAGTACGAAGCTCTTATCGTTGACAGAGATATTTCATTCAGTTCCGGACGTGTAATGATAGAGACCATACTGGAGAAGGTATTCGGCCGCAAGGTTAATATTCGCATGAGAGAAGGATTTTTCCCGTTTACAGAACCGGGATATGAAATAGATATGGAATGCCTGCTCTGCGGTGGAAAAGGCTGCAAGGCCTGCAATCAGGCAGGTTGGATAGAGGTTATGCCGGGTGGAGTAATTCATCCGAATGTATTAAGAGCGGCAAATCTCGATCCTGACGAGTGGACCGGCTTTTACACAAATATCGGTCTGGACAGACTGGTAATGATGCGTTACGGCGTGGATGATGTAAGACTGTTCCACAGCGCAGATCTGAGATTTCTCAAGCAGTTCAAATAGAAAGGAGGCGGGCTATGAATATTTCACTTAAATTCTTACAGAGATATGTAGATCTTCCAAAGGATCTTACTTACGACCAGATAGCTTATGACCTCACTATGAGAACGGTAGAGGTTGAAGAAGTAATTAATACAGCTGACAAATTCCACGATATAGTTGTCGGAGAGATTAAAGAAGTAAAGGCTCATCCGAATGCAGATGCACTCAGAATATGCATGGTTGACGTGGGCGAGGGTGATCTGAAACAAATCGTCTGCGGAGGAACCAACCTAACTGCAGGACATAAGGTATGCGTTGCAAAACCGGGTTCTGAGGTAGTTTGGCACGGAGAGGGTGAACCTGTTCTCCTTAAAGAGACCAAGCTCAGAGGCGAATCTTCATACGGTATGATATGCTCACCGTCAGAAGTTTACCTTGGAGATATTATTGACACTTCTGATGAGAGGGAGATTACAGACTTCACAGATCTTGGTATAGATTGTGAAATCGGTCAGAATGTTGCCGAAGTCGTCGGTCTTGACGATGTTATTCTTGAAGTTGATAATAAATCACTTTCGAACAGACCGGACCTTTGGGGACATTACGGAGTAGCGAGAGAACTTGCGGCTATTTATAAACTGCCGCTTAAAGAACTCGACACAGCACTGCCTGAAGGCCTTCCTGAGTACAAAATTACTATCGAGGAACCGGACAGATGTCCGAGATTCACCGCGACCAAGATTGAGAACATACATGTCAAAGAATCGCCGCAGTGGATGAAGACTCTTATAACCAATGCAGGTATGAGACCTATCAACGCAATTGTTGATATCACAAACTTCGTTCTCATGGCTGTAGGCCAGCCCCAGCATGCTTATGACAGCACCCATGTCAAAGGTGACGAGATTGTCGTACGACTCGCAAAGGACGGAGAGCAGCTCCTACTCCTCGACGAGAAAGACCTCGATCTCACAAGTGATCACCTTGTAATCTGCGATGCTGAGCATCCGCTTAACCTCGCAGGAATTAAGGGTGGAAAAGATGATTCTGTTCTTGACAGCACTGACTCCATCATACTTGAGTGTGCAGTATTTACGGCTCCGGGAATCAGAAGGACCACTGCGTATTTTAACGAAAAAACAGATGCTGCTCTGAGATACGAAAAGGGAATTGATACCCAGAGAGCGAATCTCGGAGTCAATATGGCACTTTCACTCTTCAAAGAGATTTATCCGGAGTGCAAGATTACAGCCTTTACGGACTGCTATCCTGTAAAGACGGAGAATGCCGTGATAGATATCACACAGGAGTTCCTCGACAGAAGACTCGGAGAGATCCTTGAAAGGTCTGAGATAGAGGACATTCTTACAAGACTCGGCTATGAAGTGAAATTCGACAACGGAACTTATCATTGCATAGCTCCTACTTGGAGATCAACTGGTGATGTCTCTATCCACGATGACATACTCGGTGATATCGCAAGGCTTATCGGATATGAGTATTTCAAGAAACAGCCGCTTACTATCAGCTTCGAATCTTCAGTCAATCAGGTGAAGACGGATCTGACAAGAAGAATTAAAGAGTATTTGGCTTACAGATGCGGATATAACGAAATATTTACTTATCCGTGGATCGATGAGAAATTTATTCGTGCTGCAGGATTTAATGATGAGGATTGCATCAAACTCGCAACTCCTCCGGCACCTGAACTAGGAATGCTCAGGCCATCACTTATTCCGGGCATGATTGAGTCTACGCTTAAAAACGAAAGATACTTCGATGAATTCGATATATTTGAGACGGCTCAGACATTTGCCCCGGGAGAATATCACCCTTCAACTCAGGAAGAGACTCTTCCGATACACATTAATAACATATCGGGCGCATCTGCGGGCAAAGACGCTGCAGAACTCTTATACAGAGTAAAAGGTGTCATCGAAAACCTCGCATCATACTGTCATTGTGAGGAACTCAGTTTCTCACAGAAGGAGAAACCTTCATGGGCTGATGAAAAGGTTTGGCTGAATGTAATGAGCGAAGATAAAATAGTCGGCTCTATAGGCCTTCTGTCTGTACAAGCTCTTAACGAAGCAGGGGTTAAAAATCTTCAGATGGCAGCATTTGAACTTGACTCTGATATGCTGAAACCTTATCCTTCGAGGACTAATCAATTCATACATCTTCCGCAGTATCCGCTTGTAGAGGAAGACCTCTCCATACTGGTAGATGAATCCGTTAAGTGGAGCGAGATAGAAGATGCAATCGGTAAAATGGTCAAGGAACTCAGATTTGTTGAGGTATATCGCGGCAAACAGATACCGGAAGGTAAGAAGTCCATCATGCTCAGCTACAAGATAGGAAATGATGATTCAACCATGACATCAAAACAGATCGAAAAGAGGATGAGTGCTATAATA
>JAFREV010000142.1 GCA_017434685.1 Mogibacterium sp. | reverse complement strand
GAGATAACACCCTGGATGATGGATGTAAGAACGATTGGAACTACGATAAACTTGAGCAGGTTCAGGAAAATGGTTCCGATTGGCTTAATGTAGCCGACAGCGAATGCAACTCCGCCCTCGCCCATTGCCAGGAAGATAAGACCTGCTACGATACCCAAGCCTAGAGCTATGAATATCTGAACCGGAAGTGATAATTTTTTCATAATTCTAGAATCCTTTCCATATAACGTCACAGTATTAACTTCTTATAGTTACGGCCACTCCTTACATATAGCCGCCTCTAACAATTTGTCTCTGGGTTCGTACCCTAATGCAATTATTTAAGCAAATCTGCTATGGCCTTTGCACACTTTACACACTTCTCTTTGGAGATAGATGCGATGGATACTCTGATACCTTTGGCAAGTGCCAGGCAGAAGATATCCTGTTTTTCGAGCTGTGCACATACAGCTGCAGGATCGTCACTAGGAATAGTGATGAAGAATCCCGCTGTGAAAGGCACGCTCTTTACCCCGTTTTCTCTGAGAGTCTGTTCAAAGATCTTGCCTCTTTCGAGGAGCATGTCTCTGTATGTTCTTCTCTCTTCGTCTACCTTTTTCTGAAGTGCGTCGTCTGAGTAGATCTTACCCATTACGACCTGTGCGGAGCGGTTGCAGTTGGACCAAGTGGAGCGGGATGTGTATCCCACAGCCTTGGTGAACTCCTCTGCTTCCTCTGCTGTTTTGGCCAGGCAGACCGTAGCTCCGCATCTCATACCGTAAGCCGTGAGAGTTTTGGATGCGCTGTATCCGAAGAGTACCAGCACATGATCCCCGAGTCCCTCTAGCTTAGGCAGGAACGATCTTACCTCATCAGGCTCGCCTGCGAAGTCTATGTATGCGATATCTACGAAGAGCACGACTTTGCAGGATGCTGCATTGACGATGTTGATGACATTGTCCCAATCCTGATCGGTCAGTGAGTAGCCTGTCGGATTGTGAGCAGGTGTGTTGATTACCAGCAGCACCTGATCCTTTTTGGATGCAAGTTCATCGAGTTTGAGTTTGAGATCTGCTGAATCGAAATTGCCGTCCTCGTCGAAGAATCTGAATGTCTTGACGCTGCGTCCGTGTTCGTCTGCAATTCCTTTGTAGTTGGCCCAGCACCAATCATGAGTGAGAACCTCATCTCCCACGTCTATGTAATTCGTCATTGCGTGAGTGAGTCCGCCGGTACCTCCCGGTGTAGCACAGACTGCAACGTGGCCTTGCGGAGTGTATTTATCAAAGAGAGCTTTTTTAACAGCTTCCTTGAATTCAGGAACTCCGGCTATAGGAGCATATGCCGCATAGTCTGCCGGCTTTAATGTTCCTATGGCCTCCATTACGGATGACATTACGACGAGGTCCCCATTATCGTCGAGCAGCGATCCGATTGTAGCGTCAATAACTGCTTCCTTACCCTTTTCGGCTATAGCGGCTTTGGCGCGTCCGCTTACTGCAAATACCTTATCCTCTTTAGGAATGGTTCTGTTGTTTACTCTTACGAATCCCACTGTCTTTACCTCCTGTAGTTTTATGCAGGATATGACTTATTCTTATCGTCTATGGCGTCAGGATCGACCTTGTCCCTGCGCGCTGCCCTTCTCTTGAAGAAGTCAACGGCAACCTGCGGGAAGAGTGCGTATGTCAGTACGTCCTCGTCACACTCTGCGAAGTCCTTGGTCTCCTCTCTGAGTTTGTCCATTTCAGGCTCGAGCAGGTCTGCCGGACGGCAAGTGATGATTTCACTCTTGTCGATCTTAGCCTGTACGTCAGGATTCATAGGCATAGGAGTCTGTCCGTATCTGCCTCTTAATATTTCCTGAGTCTCTTTTGAGAGAACTTTGTATCTCTCGCCCATCAGCACGTTGAGTACAGCCTGTGTACCTACAATCTGCGAAGACGGTGTTACCAGCGGAGGTGTTCCGAGGTCCTGTCTTACACGAGGTACTTCCTGGAGTACTTCGAGGTATTTGTCCTCTGCGTTCTGATCTTTGAGCTGGGATACGAGGTTGGAAAGCATTCCGCCCGGAACCTGATAGATCAGTGTGTTGATATCCGTAGCGAGAACTTTCGTATTCATAAGTCCGCTCTTGAGAGCTGCTTCTCTTACTGTGGAGAAGTGCGCTGCTATCTTTTCGAGCTTTGCAATCTCGATGCCCGTATCGTACTCGGTGCCTCTGAACGTCTCTACCATTACCTCTGTAGCCGGCTGTGATGTTCCGCCGGAGAATGGCGAGATGGCTGTGTCGATGATGTCAACTCCCGCGAGGGCTGCCTTGTAATAAGTGATAGGAGCTACGCCTGAAGTTGAGTGTGTATGAAGATCGATAGGAATATCGACTGTCTCCTTGAACATCGTGATGAACTCGGTTACCACATTAGGCACCATGAGTCCTGCCATGTCCTTGATGCAGATTGAGTCAGCGCCCATGTCCTGGATTCTCTGTGCGAGGTCCTTCCAGTACTCCGGTGTGTACGGTTCGCCGATTGTGTAAGATACGGCAACCTGAGCATGAGCTCCGTACTCCTTTGTAGCCTTGACCGCTGTCTGTACGTTTCTGAGGTCGTTCAGAGCGTCGAAGATTCTGATTCTGTCGATACCGTTGTCGATAGATTTCTTTACGAAATAGTCAACAACGTCATCGGCATAGTGTCTGTATCCGAGTACGTTCTGTCCTCTGAGCAGCATCTGAAGCGGCGTGTTAGGCATCGCATCTTTGAATTTTCTGAGTCTTTCCCATGGATCCTCGTCCAGGAATCTGATGCAGGAGTCGAATGTCGCTCCGCCCCAGCACTCGATTGCTGCATAGCCGACATCGTCCATCAGAGCCAGTGCGGGCTCCATATCCTCAAACGGCATTCTGGTGGCTATAAGGGACTGCTGTCCGTCTCTTATGGCTGTTTCCATAATACCGAGTTTTTTGGTCTCTTTTTTCTTAGCCATTAATGACCTCCTTATTGTACTCCGAATATAGCCATAAATACTCCGGCTGCTACCGCAGTACCGATTACTCCGGCTACGTTAGGTCCCATTGCATGCATAAGCAGGAAGTTCGTAGGGTCTGCTTCTGCGCCGACTTTCTGCGAAACTCTCGCTGCCATAGGAACTGCGGATACTCCTGCAGAACCGATGAGCGGGTTGATCTTTCCGCCCGTGAGCTTGCACATGAGTTTTCCGAAAAGAACTCCGGTTGCAGTACCGAACGCGAATGCGACCAGACCGAGTACTACGATCTTGAGTGTCGTAGCCTTGAGGAAGGCCTCTGCGCTCGTAGTAGCTCCTACGGATGTTCCGAGGAAAATAACTACGATGTACATAAGTGCGTTTGATGCTGTTTCCTGAAGCTGCCTTACAACGCCGCTCTCTCTGAAGAGGTTGCCCAGCATGAGCATACCGATCAGCGGTGCTGTTGACGGCAGAATTACACAAACTACGATTGTTACTACTATAGGGAACAGGATGCGCTCTCTCTTGGAGACGAATCTCAGCTGTTCCATTTTTATCTTACGTTCTTCTTCAGTTGTAAGAGCCTTCATGATAGGCGGCTGGATAATAGGTACAAGTGACATGTACGAATAAGCAGCTACCGCGATAGGTCCCATGATGTCTCTCTGTCCGAGCTTCATAGCCAGGAAGATCGAGGTCGGGCCGTCGGCTCCGCCGATGATTCCTATGGCTGCTGACTGAGCGTCATTGAAGCCCCAGAGCATGGCCATAAAGAAGGCTGCGAATACTCCGAACTGGGCCGCCGCTCCTAGGAGGAAACTCTTCGGGTTGGCGATAAGAGGGCCGAAGTCCGTCAGTGCTCCTACTCCGAGGAATATGAGTGACGGGAGTATGGTCCACTCGTCCAGAAGGAAGAAGTAGTGAAGAAGTCCGCCCTCCTGCATGATAGGAGGATACAGATTTACCAGCAGCATACCGAATGAGATCGGCAGCAGCAGTAATGGCTCATATTCTTTAACGATGGCCAAGTACATCAGGCCGAGGGCAACGCCAACCATTATTACGTTACCCCAGGCGAGGTTGAAGAAGGCCGTCTGGTGAGCCAGATTGGTTAAGGTCTCGCCCATCTTCTATCTCCTTCCTACTACTCTACGTAAGCTACTGTTGCGCCGGATGCCAGGTCTTCTCCCTCAGATACAACGATTGATGAAACTGTTCCGTCTGCAGGGGCAACTACAGGAATTTCCATCTTCATGGCCTCGAGGATGACGATTGTGTCACCGCTCTTAACTGCTGTTCCCTCTGATGCGACGATCTTGAAGACTTTACCTGCAGTACCTGTGGTAACTGCAGTGCCCGATCCGCCGGACTTCTTAGCTGCAGGTGCAGCTGCTTTAGGTGCGGCTGCCGGTGCAGGAGCTGCTGCGCCGTCCGAACCTACCATTTCAACTTCAACTTCATATGATGTTCCGTTTACTTTTACGATGTATGTTTCCATGATGCCCTCCGTATATTTCTGACGATGTATTGTCCTTCATCTACTGATTCGCCGTATTGATTTCTCATATACTGGCTGATCGCTGCCGATATGGCTGCCACTATCTCAGCGTCTGCGTCGTTTGAAGCCTGTGCTTTAGGTGCTGCCGGTGCTGCGGCGGCTGCTGCTTTAGGCTCTTCCTGTTTGAAGGCCACACCCAGAGCCCAGATGCAGAGTGAGATTATGATCAGAACCGCGAATACGGTTCCCATACCCAAAACGGTGTCAACGGCAGCGAGTTTTAAGATTTCTTGTAAACTCATTTCCATATAATCACCTACCTGCTGCTGTTAACGAAAGTCTGAAATGCTCCAATCAGGTATTTTCTTGTCTCTTCAGGATCGATAACCTTGTCAACGAGTCCGTGTCTGGCAAGTGCCAGTGCGCCGGATTGAACCTCTTTGAACTTGTCTTCATTTTCCTGAGACCATTTGCCGAAGAGCACTTCGACGGCTTGTCTTGGATTAACTATGCTGGCAACCGCGCTGTCCCACATAAATGCGTAGTCAGCTCCGAGTCCTCTGGAGTTCAGGAGGCTGTATGCACTTCCTGTTACATTGCCCGTGATCAGGTTGATCTTGAGGCCGTCAGCTGCCGTGAGAGCTTTGAGAAGTCTACCTGCTGCTGCAGGGAGATATTTTTCGTTTGAAGATTTGGTGTCAAATCCATCGGTATCTGTGATGGTCAGAATCGGAAGTCCGAATCTGTCGCAGAAATCGACCAGATCTGCAGCCTTGTCCAGTCCGTCAGCCGTGAGACGTTTCTCTCCATCTACTGCATTGCATGCTGCAACTCCGACTGTCTGTCCTGTAATCTTGATGAATCCGGTTACCATGTCGCGCCCGAATTCAGGAGCAGTCTCAAGAAGTTCTCCGTTATCGGAGATCTCTGTGAGTATTGCTTTGGCATCTCCTGCCTTTGAAGCTAAGCCCGCGCACTCTCTGTTGAGTTCGGCATCGCTCAGTTCAGATATAGCTGCCATGACGTTGCTGTTTGCCGGAAGAGCTGCTACGAGTTTTTTAATCTTAGCTGCGATTTCCTTCCATTCGTATTCGCCGTCATTTGTAGCTGAAACACTTGCGTTGTCACCGATGTCATTGGTAACTACGCCCTTAGGATTTACGAACAGGCTTCCCTTGTCCTTTTCAATGAATAAGAAGTCGTTCTGCTCTGCTGACAGTGACATTCCGCCTCCGCACTGACCGATTACGGCAGCGATCTGAGGAATCTTACCGGATGCCTCTGCCTGAATAGCATAGAGCTTTGCAAATTGGTTGAGTCCGTCGAGACCTTCCTCGATACGGAACCCGGCACAGTCGAGAAGTCCTATGACAGGTGCGCCGGCTTTCATGGCACGACTGTAGAGTTTTACAATCTTGCGTCCATGCATTTCGCCGAACGTACCGCCCATAACTTCGGAATTCTGCGCGTAAACAAAAACGAGGTTCCCGTCGATCGTGCCGTATCCGATTACCACGCCGTCGGATTCAAGAACTGAATCAGGCTGGTAAAAATCGGTAAATCTGGCCGAGACGTGTTCCCCGACTTCCATGAAGCTTCCCGCGTCAAGAAGGTCATTGATCTTGCGCATTACGGTAGCTTTTGCGTCGTTTGACTTTACCTGCATTTTGTCCTCCTCATGAGAATCTAGTTATGTACGTACGATTGCTTTTATACTACATACGTTATAAGATATAATCAAATATAAATATGATAATTAAAGTTATAAGATTGTTCTTATATCAAGACAATTATATAAAAACACTGAAAAATATGGGATTATGCCGTTTGTTATTGAACGCAAAGCAGTTCGTGATAGTTTTGGGGAGGTTCGTAATGGATATGTTCAGAAAGAGAGATGTAATTGCTGCCATCTACCGCGAGGGTGGTTTCTCGAAGGCAGCCAAGAAACTTCACATAGCACAGCCCTCGCTGAGCGTTATGGTATCCGGTGTTGAGCAGGAGATTGGGGCACAGCTGTTTGACCGAAGCGTCTCCCCTGTTCGCCTGACAAAAATCGGAGAGAAATATCTCGAGTGCTGTGACAATATATCCATGATAGAAGAAGACTTCTTAAACTATCTGAACGATATACACGGCCTTGAAATCGGAGAGATTTCCATAGGCGGAAGTGCCCTGTATATTTCAAACATAGTGCCGCTAATACTCTCGGAGTTTTCCCAAAGGCATCCGTCCATTAAGATACAGCTTTACGACATGGACACACCGGCACTCATCAGGATGATACAAAGCGGTGACCTCGATGTTGCGATAGATAATTTCCCTTCCAATGTTGAGAAATTGGACAGGCATTACCTCGGCACGGAACTTCTTCTCATCGCAGTGCCGCGCGATTACGGCATCAATGAGAATCTCCGTGCGCATGCCTATTCTTACGAGGACATAATAAAAGGAATGCATGTCGCCCGCACAAAACCATATCTCGAAAACATGAGAGCGTTTAATGATCAACCCTTCATACTTCTTCAGGAAAGCTTTGATACCAGGAAGAGATGTGACGCGGTGTTTGAGGACTACGGCATCAAAGTCAGAGCGGCGTACGAACTCAACCAGCTCCAGAGCGCCTTTGGTATGGCATCATCGGGACTTGGGATTACGGTCATAAGCGATACGGTAATACGCCAGTCAGAGTACAGCGCTGCAAATATGTACTACTACTCGGTCAGAAGCCCGGAGTTTATCAGAGACGTTTACTATTACACGAGGAAAAACCGTATGCTTTCGAAAGACCTGCAGGAGTTCCTCGACATTAGCCACGACATGAGATTGCTGACTCTCAGACGAGGCGTCAGTTCGTAATTGCATACACCGAAAAAAACGAAAGTGACAAAAGGGGGTTGACAATTGTCATCCCTTCAAGTTGACATTTTAGAGCCTTGGGTTATAATAGTTAGTGCAAACTAAGAAAGAGGTTTTATAAATATGTTCAACACTTCCGACACTACTGAAGCAAACAGGACTATGGCTAAGATTAAGCTTGGGACAAAAGATTACGCACTTATAGGTCAGGCTGCAGCGTTGATTGCTATCTGTTCATGGATATCCATCCCTGCCGCCGTGCCGTTTACTATGCAGACCTTTGCGGTCTTTCTGACAGTCGGTCTGCTCGGAGGTAAACGGGGCACCGTCGCAGTGCTTGTATATCTCCTGCTCGGTGCAGTCGGCCTCCCGGTATTCTCCGGATTCTCCGGCGGACTCGGTCACATAATGGGGCCGACCGGCGGCTATATGATAGGCTTTATCGCCACAGCCCTTGTTATGTGGGGTATGGAAAAATACATTGGAAAGAGCGCCAAAGTTCTTGTCGCTTCCATGATTGCAGGTCTTTTGGTATGCTACGCATTCGGTACCGCCTGGTTCGTAGTTGTCTATTCCAAAAGCAGCGGTGCAATAGGCATCGGAGCAGCACTCAGCATGTGCGTTATCCCGTATATAATTCCGGATGCACTTAAAATCGCATTGGCTGCCCTTCTGACACGCCGCCTAAAGAGACATCTGCCTCAATAAACAATATAAAAGCATCAACATTGTTAATAAAAGAATAAAAACGAAAGATTCTCTGCAAGACTTATCTCACAGAGAATCTTTTTCTAGAAACACTTCTCTATCATCGCCTGATCCGGTTCTTTGGCGGTCAGGCTTCCGACTGCGAAATAGACTATGCCGGATACTATCAGGCCGACTATTATCTCGTGAATTCCGAAAGGAAGTATCTTCACCCTGTTAAAGAAGATGAATACCGCAAGACCCGTTATGACGGATGCCAGGCAGGCTGTGCTGTTCCCCTTCTTCCAATACAGGCCTCCTATAATAGGCCAGAAGAATGTCGCTTCGAGGCCGCCGAATGCAAAGAGGTTAATCCATACGATTACATCAGGCGGATTGAAGGCCAGCAGGCATCCGATGATTCCGATGGCTGCGGTAAGTGCAAAGCTGTAGCTCGGCACTTTGTCAAAGGCCTCGTCGTAGACGGGGTCGTTGACAGCCTCTGTACCGAGCGGCACTTTCTTTACGTAGTGAAGGTAGATGTCCTTGATGATGGTCGCCGATGCGAGTATTAGGAGCGAGTCTATCGTAGACATTACCGCCGCAAGCGGTGCCGCGAGGAAGAGGCCCGCAGCCCATGCCGGCATGTAATTCATTACGACGTACGGAATTACCATATCCGTGCTTTCAAGCCCCTCTGCAGGAAGAAGCGGATAAGCCAAGGTTCCTGCGAGGTGCATACCTATCATAAGAATTCCTATTACCACGGTTCCGTAAATCATCGCCTTGTGCATGGACTCCGTGTCCTTAAAGCCCATGCAGCGGACTGCCGTCTGAGGCAGTCCGAGCACTGCGATTCCAACGAGCACCCAAAAAGATATAAGTGCTCCCGGTCGCAGTGCGGCAATCTCGGCTCCGTACTCGCCTTTGCCCATCAGATCCCAGCCGGGATTGCCTGCATCAAGCGAGCCTACAATATTCTCCATTCCCCCACCGCTTTTAATCACAAAGAACAGCAGGAGGAATGTACCGCAGGTCATAACTATGCCCTGCAATGTATCGGTCGTAACAACGGCCTTAAAGCCGCCGACCGAAGTATATATGATTACTACAGCGCCAAAGAGCAGAAGTCCTGCCCAGTACGGAAGTCCCGTAACTGACTGTATGAGAGTCGCCCCGCCTATGAACTGCGCTATCATCTGAGTCGTAAAGAATATGACCATGGCCACGCCGCAGATTATGACGACAACCGGCGAATTGTAGCGAGCCCTCAGGTAGTCGTTGATTGTAACGGCATTAGTGCGCCTGGCCACCATGGCAAATTTCTTTCCGAGTACTCCGAGCGTCAGAAAAGTCGCTCCTATCTGAACCCCGGCAACCCATGACCATGACATTCCGAAGCTCGATGCGAGTCCCGGTCCTCCGAGGAATGAACTCGCGCTTGTATATGTGGCAACCAGCGTCATGGCAAGCACAACTCCGCCCATGCTACGGGAACCTACAAAGTAGTTTGTGAGAAATCCCTTGTCTGAATTTTCCCTTGCGGACTTCCTGCTCATACTTATTCCAATCAGGACATTTATCAGAAGGTATGCTATCAGAATAATAAGTACTGCCGTTCCTTTACTCATCCTGTGCACCTCCCTTCCCGCTGTCTTCGAGATCGAAATTCACGAAGACCTTCTTAAGAAGATACACAACGCCGACTACGGCAACCACGAACATTCCGGGTGTGGAGAGCAGCCACCACAGCGGCATTCCGCCGATTCTGATTCCGCTTCCGGAAAGGCCGTAAGCAAATCCCACATTCCAAATAAAGCAGATGGCAAACAGTATAAGCGTGGCGCGCGCCTCGCGTCTTACCTGCCTGTCCTTTTGATCGCGGCTCATCTTTTCTTTCTTTTCCAATTCTTTTCTCCTTTCATCGGTGCCTTCAAAAGAAAAAACCACCATACAAAGACGGGTGGCATGATGTTTCTTTATGGTTTGCACCTTGGGTATAGCTTCCCGAACGGGAATACCATCCGTCAACGAAACTCTACCATAAAAGTATGCTTATTAAAAGAAAAAAGCTAATATTTCGCTTTTAAGAAATCCAAAAAAATGCTACTGTTATTACTGTCTTATTCATAGTTTAGAGGGATTCTTCATAAGACTCCCCTGACGATATTAAGTTCAGAGCAACAAAGGAGATTAAACGGGACCTGAGATGAAAGATAACCGCACTTTATTCATACATGGATATAAGAACGGGCTTCCGATCGGCGCCGGCTACTTCGCAGTGGCCGTATCCCTCGGAATTGCCGCCCGCGATTACGGCTTCACCGCCCTTCAGGGTTTCTTTGCCAGCCTCTTTACATATGCTTCCGCCGGCCAATACATAGCCTTCAACCTTTACAATGCAGGCGGAGCACTCGCTCAGCTGATAATTCTCACATTTATAATCAACGCCAGATACATACTCATGGGCTTTGCCCTCAATCAAAGGATGCCTGCGGGTACTCCTCTCGGAACACGCATGCTCGTATGCACCTGCATCACGGACGAGATATTCGGCATAACAATAGCACGTCCTGGGGTGCCGTCCCCATATTATACATTCGGTGCTCTGATAGGCGCTGTGCCTCTTTGGGCACTTGGCACTGCGACCGGCATAAGCATGGGAAATATCCTGCCAGCCTCTATAGTCAGCGCACTTTCAGTTGCACTCTTCGGTATGTTTATCGCATCCATAATCCCGGAGGGTCGAAAGGACAAGGCAATTCTCGCTGCAATTCTCTCGAGTTTTGCGCTCTCGTACGCATTCACAAAACTTCCTGTGCTCTCAGAGATGTCGTCAGGCAACAGAACCATTCTTCTGACAGTTTTGGTCAGTTCCGTATTCGCCGTACTCTTCCCTAGAACGGAAGGAGGCAGCGATGAAAACTAACATTTACATCTATATCTTTACGATGATTTTCGCGACCTGGCTCATGAGGGTCTCATCAT
>JAFREV010000141.1 GCA_017434685.1 Mogibacterium sp. | reverse complement strand
GATATGACTGCTGAGGAACTCGCATATGCGGCGGAGCGCCTCATGGCGGAAGGCGCAAAGGATGTGACTCTAACGCCTATTCAGATGAAGAAAGGGCGCCCGGCGACTCTTCTCACAGTAATGTTTGCAGATGATGAAGAGGAAAAGGCCAAGATGGCACGCCTTCTCTTTCAGTACACGACCACTATCGGAATACGGGAAGTCGTATCCGAGAGATATGTTCTGGACAGAAGGGAAGAGGTCGTCGAGACACCGTACGGCAAAGTCAGATGCAAGATAGTGTCGGGATACGGCGTAAAGAGAGTAAAGGCTGAGTATGACGATCTTGCAAAAATCGCAGATAATCGCCACATCAGCATAGCGGCAGCAAGAGAACTCGTGCAGCCATACATATACAGACTTATAGACAAAGGAGAACTCAAATATGTCTGATGAACTGAGAATCAAACTAAAGGAAACAACGGATTTCCTGAAAGCGAAAGGCATAGAAAACCCCGAGGTCGGAGTCATACTCGGCTCCGGTCTGAATGACTATGCAGACCGCATAGAAGATCCTCTCGTTATCCCATACAATGATATCCCGAATATGCAGGCCGGCAAATTACCGGACCACAGAGGCCAGCTCATATACGGAGAGATCAGCGGCAAGAAAGTCATACTGCTTGCCGGCAGATTTCACTACTACGAAAACGGAGATATGCAAAAGACGGCATATCCCGCAAGGGTGCTGGCATACTTAGGAGTTAAAAGGTTTATCATAACCAATGCCGCGGGCTGCATAAACGAAAACTTCGGCGTTGGGGATCTCATGCTGATAAGCGACCACATTAACTACTCGGGAGCCAATCCCCTCATAGGCGATAATCTCGAAGAACTAGGTCCGAGAATTCCGGATATGACATACACCTATAACAGAGAACTGAGAGAAGCTCTTAAGAAGCGTGCCCATGAAGAGGGCATCGAACTCAGAGAAGGAGTGTATATGATGTTCAGCGGGCCGACATTTGAAACACCTGCGGAGATCATATTTGCAAGAACAGTCGGCGCAGATGCAGCAGGAATGTCGACAGTCCCCGAGGCCATAATTGCAAACCATGCAGAACGTGAGATCATAGGTATCTCATGCCTATCTAACATGGCAGCCGGAGTGCTGGATCAGCCGCTTTCAGGGCAGGAAGTGAACGAGGCTGCGATGCTCGTTAAAGACACATTTAAAAAAGTCGTGGATATGGCCATCGAGATATAGAAAAAAACTACAAAAATCGTCCGAATATGTTATCATTAGCGGCGTAGAATAACCTCAAAAAAGGAGAAATACAAATTGGAAGCTAAACTTACAAGAGAGCAGGCTAACGAACTCCTGCACAAATACGTTAAAGGTGAAAATTACATCGTACATAGCTATGCGGTAGAAGCCATCATGAGAGGCCTTGCCAAGAAACTCGCACCGGAAGATGTCGAGTACTGGGGCATCTGCGGACTTCTGCATGACCTCGATGAGGAGACGGCTCCGTGGAGAGATGACTTCGCAACACACGGCCCTGTATCCTGCCAGATACTTCAGGATGAAGGATTCGGAGACCCTGTAATGGAAAATGCGATTAAATCGCACAATCCGGCTTGCGGCAAAGAGCCTGAGACCACTCTCGAGTACGCACTCATCGCAGCAGACCCTATGTCCGGCTTCATCAAAGCCATCGCACAGATTTACCCGGACAAGAAGGTTGCCAGCGTAAAACATAAATCCGTAACGAAGAGATTTAAGGAATCAAGATTTGCCGCCGGAGCGAACAGACAGTATATGAGCCTGATTGAAAAGACCGGTATGTCCATGGATGAGTTCATAGACATCGCACTTGAATCGATGACAGAAATCGCAGATGTACTGGGTCTGTAATAATTCCAAGGGAGCATAAAGTGACTATACATAATAAGGGAGCCGGAGCTGCTCATCTCGAAGAAATTGCAAAACAGATGACCGAGATCAATACCACGCCCGACGAGGGAAGCTTTCTCGGAATTGAGGATGCGGTTGAAGAATCACTCAATCACCTGATGACCGCGATGTTTCCGTATCATTACGGCAAATGGCGCGGCAGATTCGTCGAGACCGAAAAGAGGACGTGGGAGCTTATGAGAGCCTATGATTCACTGACACATGTACTCAATCTGGTATATGACGATCACGATGAGTCCGCAGACAAAGTAGATGAATTGATAGACGCACTCCCTGAGATACTCGAGGTCCTGAAAACAGACATACGTGCAGGCTACGAAGGCGACCCTGCCGCAACGAGTATGGACGAAGTCGTCATCACTTATCCGGCATTCAAAGCAATAGCCATATTCAGAATTGCCCATAAACTCTACGAGATGGGCGTGCCGCTCGTGCCGAGGGTAATGACAGAGTACGCGCACAAGATAACGGGTATAGATATTCACCCGGGCGCAACCATAGGAAACTACTTCTTCATAGACCACGGCACAGGAGTTGTAATAGGTGAGACCACCACGATAGGTGAACACGTGAAACTCTATCAGCACGTGACGCTCGGAGCCAAGAGCTTCGACCTTGCCGAGGACGGAACTCCGGTAAAAGGCATCAAGCGCCATCCGGATATAGGCGACAGAGTAATTATCTACTCGGGAGCCACCATACTCGGCGGAGACACCAAGATCGGTGATGACTGCGTAGTAGGAGGTAACGTCTGGCTCACGCACTCCTGAACCCGGGAGAGACCATTACGACAAGACCATGCGGACAGGAACTTATAGAGGGCCGCGCAGAAGTTGAATAAAGCAAATTAATAGCTCGGGAAATCCCGAGCTATTCTGTTGATACAACAACGCATTTTTGATACAATTCTTAAGTGCGACTTAAGGGCGGAAAAGCCCTTTTTCACAGCGACCTGGGAGTAGATAGGTGCTGGTGTGCCTCGCGGTCTTCAAAACCGTTGTGAGGGGTTAGTAGCCTCTCGGATGAGTTCGATTCTCATATACTCCCGCCATTTGAAACAGGAGGTCAGATCATGCAAAAACAGGAATTACTAAGAGGACTCCCCAAAGTTGACGAAGTGATGAGGCAGGAGTCTCTTGTTATGTTGGCAGAAGAGAAAGGTGAGCTTCTTGTGACCGAAGCGGTCAGGGACGTTATAGCAACAAAGAGGACGGAGATACTGGATCTTCTCGAAGAAACAGCAGATCTCTTTGATACATCTTCGATATCCGTCGGAAGCATAGCTGCCATGGCCGAGGAATTGCTCGCTCAAAAGGAAAAGAAAAAACTTTTTCCTGTTATCAATGCGACGGGCACCATACTTCATACCAATATAGGAAGAGCACCTCTCGGACAAGATGTCATGGACAACGTCGTTAAGGCATCTACAGGCTATTCCAGCCTTGAATACAACGTCAGCGCAGGCAAGAGAGGTTCCAGGCATGATCTGGTCGGAGAGCTCATAAAGGAGCTCACAGGTGCAGAGGACGCAATGGTCGTCAATAACAATGCAGCTGCTACAATGATAGTTCTCGCAACTTTAGGCAAAGGCAAAGAAGTCATAGTCTCAAGAGGAGAACTCGTTGAAATTGGCGGCTCATTCAGAATACCGGACATAATGAAGCAGTCCGGAGCATATCTTACAGAAGTAGGCACGAGCAACAAGACCAAGATTTCGGATTACGAGGATGTCATACTTACTGAAGAGGAAGCCGAAAAACTCG